>JBALVO010000090.1:0-15285 GCA_036961445.1 Halioglobus sp. | reverse complement strand
CATATCGGTCATATCCGTTATCAGTAGACAGAGTATTTGTGTTTGTTTTATCCGGCGCGACTAAAGCTCCCGAAGAACTACAGCTATAAACGAAAGGTTGATCAAAACAACAATTACCCACCAGATTGCTCTATTGCGCCACAACAGGCCAACTAAGCTCATCAGACTTGCAGTTATTCCAGGCAACCCGGGCAGCGTGCCGCCGAGGTAATAGTTGCGTAATAGGATCGCAAGCATAGTCGCGAAGAATGCACCAAACATAGCCTGGCCGGAAGTATCGAGGAACTTGCCCCATGAGCAAATTTTGTGCGGCGTTTCTCCCACGAGAAATAGCGCATTTAGATAAACAAAAATGTTAGGAAGAATCAGGACAATCATCTTTAGCAGTGTCCATGATTCAACATTCGAGTAACCCCAGCTGCGCCACCATACCTGAAAACTAAAAAGCACCAACGAGATGGCATATGCAGCGTGCAGTGAGTCGATACGCTTTGGATTAAAAACGAATGGAAGGGCGTACACGAGGCGTCCAATAGCCAATGCCATTACGAGGGAAGCGGCAACGGATACAAACTCAAACTGACTCATGCTCGGGCTGCCCCGCAGTTAAGCATTTGGATTCGTGACATATAACAACGGCTCTCTATTCGCGCCCAAATTAGACGTCCAGCATAGCAGATCCGTTACGACCGCTCCTAGGCGAAAGGAGACATCACGCCATGTCTGCTAACACCTCAGAAGGGACTATTCTCGCTGCGTTTCTTCAGATGGGTCAAGTATAACTGCGGTACCACTGGCAACTAGAAATAGCATCGACTTACCGCCACCTGATAGTTCTTGATAGTCCAAGTCGACGCCGATGACGGCATCAGCGCCACATTCTATGGCAGCCTGTTTAAGCTCGCGTAGGCACGTTTCTTTGGCGTCACGCAGGACGTTCTGCTGCCCTTTTGCCCTACCACCAACTATATCTCGAACTCCTGAAAACAAATCGCGAAATATATTAGAACCAAAGACACATTCAGCGGTGACAATATCCACCTCTCTCAACATCTTGCGACCTATCACTGAATAGGCTGTGGTGAGGGTAATATCCCTTTCCAGCTCATCTGAAAATGATTCCACCCTCTTGCCAGCCTCGTAGTCGCTCTTGCAGCTAGCATGGATAGCAGAACCATCAGGGCTGTTATATCGGTTCATTACCCCAACGACATCTCCACAGACCTTGCAAGTTTCATCAGTCATTTTGTATTCCCGAGGTGGATTTCGTATTGACAGGATACTAACCCAAAAAATTGAGGCTGGGTAAGAGCATACGGGCCTACCCTGGCTACTAGCTAATGTCCCCAGGAGGGCTCAGGGGTGAAAAGCGTCCGCTTTCGCCTATTAGCTGACCTCGGTGTATCCTTGTTGGAAATCTAACCACAGAGATGATGACATGAATTGGGATGCAATCGGCGCTATTGGAGAAGTTCTCGGTGCGTTAGTCGTGGTAATTACGCTGGGATATTTAGCGATACAAATTCGTCAAAATACGGCGCAGCAGAAGCGTGAGGAAACGATTTCCATCCAGCGTGGCCAGAACGAAGTTGTCTCTCAATTGCGAGACCCTATGATGGTGAGAAGCTACGCACTTACTGCCGAAAATGGACGTGCAGCGAACCCTGAAGATCGAGCAAGGGCAATCATATGGGTTATTCAGTATCTGAATCACTTCCAGATTATCTATGACTTGCATCACATCGGCACTCTTGATGAGGAACGATATAAACTTTGGGAAGGCTTTGCTATTAGCATGGTTGCTAGCAAAGGTCTGCGTGAATGGTGGGATGAAGAGCAGGGGAAATTAGGTTTTATGCCTGAAATCCGAACCTTGTTTGATCGAAAGCTGAATGATGTACAGAACCCACCGTTGCACTTCAACCAGCTTTGGTCAATTTTTAACGCCGAGAGCTGGCAGGCTTAAGTCTGCTATGAGGTGCGAGTTCAACCGGTCGACGCAACACTTCGTCAAGAACATCTAATGTGGAGCATATATAAATAAATCAAAGGGATAGCCGTGACAACAGATACGTGAAAAATGCCTTGGTGTAGAAACTCAGGCATCATCCCCTCCGACTTGAGCACCAGACCCCTTGTTAACCAGTCTCTTTTCAATAGCCCCGGTTAATCAGGATACAGGCCCAGGCAGCCTGGTTAGGCCGGTGCAGGCCCTGTCGAGTGACCCCGCCAGCCACAGATGCTCGGTAACCGCAAAGGGCTTTTGGATGCCAGTGTTGCGTCGACCGATTGAGATCGCACCTCTAAGCAGACAAGATTCGGGGGTGATTTCAACCCGTATTTAGTCCGCTTTGTGCCAGCTGCAGTCATAGCATCATGCTGGACTTAATCCCAGAACCACGATGAGGCTACTACCGCTTTCCCACCACTTTTCGGCCGGATCGACTCACAACAGTCCTCACATTAGTACCGGGTGCTTGATCCAGGGCCTCGTGTCGCCGCCTACACTTGATGACTGGAGTGCGCCGCCTACTTAAGCCCGTATTTCTTCTTGTACGCCGCGATTTCCTTGGCGAATGCCTTGGTCACGTCCAGCCTGCCGCTATTGATGAAGTCGGAGAATGGGGTTTTCGCACTCGCATCCGGTTCGCCCGGTTTCGATGCAGGCGGGGCGGGCCACGAATCAGGATCGACGATTACTTCCCGTAGCCGCATGTCGTCCTTTGTGATGTTCCAGACTAGGAGGTCGGTCGCAAGCGTGAGCGGCCCATCATAGGTCGAGCGAATCCCATCGTTGATCGCGTAACGTGTATCGAAGTCGTTGAAGAAGTGATAGGCAACCGCCATGCGAGGCTTGACCGCCGCCATGACCTTGCCGAATGCAGCGGGCGGCGTGTGAACCGCCGTCGCCACATTCAGCGCCGCTTGGGGCGAGAACTTGTACTTCTCAATCATCTGCTCAGGGGTCATGAAGCTCTCGTGAATGGCCAAGTCCGCACCTTTTGTCTGCTCGATATACCATTTGTTCGGGAAGGTGTCGCCGCCGAATACGAACTTGAGTCCGTTCCACTCCAGGCGATAGCTGACAGCGCCATCAATGCAGTGGATCGCGGGCCACGAATAGATCGTCACTCCGTTCTCCTGGTAGACGACCTGATTAATCTTAGTGTAATCGAACTCGGTCACCTCGAGGCCACCACCGCCGGTGGGGATCACACCCAGCCTGCCGGTATAGTCCCAGGTGTATGCCTTCTTCAGGTGATCCATCGCGTACTTCGTGCCGGTCTCCGGCTTGCTACCGCTCGGCCCCCAGACGTGCAGCGCTCCCTGCCGACCTCCGGTCCAACCGCCAATCCACAGGGCATCCATATCGCCAATATGGTCGGAGTGGAGATGGCTGAGGAACACTTTGTTCAAGTAATCGTAGGGAATGTTGAGACTTCCGAGGTTGGCCGTCGAGCCCGTGCCGATATCGAAGAGGAACTTGTCGCCGTTGCCTAGCTCGACGAGCCAGCATGTGGCGGCTTGCGATTTTCGCTGCGCGGGCATCCCCGTTCCGCACGAGACGACCCGCATCTCGTCCGCTGCCAGATCCTCCGTGCCAGGGAAGTACATGTCGAGATCCATGGACCGCTTGATCGGCGACTGTGTGGCACTCGCAACGAGTGCGTTGATCGGAACAACGACCGCTCCGAATACCACGGCTATACAAAGTGCTCCGATGAATCCGAGCGACTTGATCAATCCTGTTACGCGAGGTCTATGCATTGTTTTTCTCCTTGTCCAAACACCGGAAACTGCTCTTTTTTACAATAACCAAAACTCGTGACTTTCAACATCAACTTACTAAATATAGACCACTTATAAAATATGGGTATTGATTTAATTCAGAGGACCACTTTTCTTTCCGACGAGTCTACGACCGCATTGCGTCGATAGCTGCCCCCCGGCCACTGTAAACAAATAGTCTGCTAATAGGCGAAAGCGGACATTATTGCCCCTGAATAGGCCTGATGGCTGGAAACGACCGGTTGAGATCGCACCTCAAAGCGGACGCGAGCCTTTGAGCCTAATGGGGAAAATATGTATTGGCCAGTCTGAATTTTCACTTGGCATCGTAACTTTACGGTTTAGCGATATTCTTCGTCGATCAAATCTTGAATTTCTTTTGCGAACTGACGCAGACGAGGTAGTTCAATACCGGGCCGTGGCCGAGCGCCCTCAGCGAAATCACGACTCATATTGGCTAAGCGCCGATACTGAGTGAGGTCGTGCGACAAGAGGAGCCGGTTCAAGCCCACCAACTTCCCGTAAATCTCCGTTTCGTGATATTTGGTCAATCGCTGTTCCATATCTGCAGTAGTGAATCCGTCATCCCACACTGTTATCTCATCAAGTCCATCGTGGGCGTAGTTGCGGTCGACCAGCATATTGATCAAGTTCCAGACGGCACGCGCCGACTCATGGTCTTCGCGGTAGTCCTGGTCGAGGTGTTGTGTTAGCGCGTCATAGTCAGAGATCCGCTGTACTAAAAGCATATTTCGCATCTGACGTAATCCACCAGACGTTTTTAGTTGCTCGAGCGCGGCTCGATTCCATGCGTACGGACGGTAACCGCTGCTGGTCGTCAGAAAGAAAAGCTCCGCGTTGTTAATCTCCTCGACGGCGCGGTTTCGGAGATAGTTCGCCAGCTCTTCGGATTGTCGGATGCTCAATCTGATTTGCATCTCGACGGGTGAAAGCATTTTCATGTCGCTGTCGATCGCGGCAGAAAGATTCAGGGCGTACTCACGAATCACCTTTTGCTCTATACGCTCCTCGTTCCAGTTATTGATTTGAAGTGCCAAGAGAATGCCCACCACAACCAGTAGGATTTCACCAAAAGCGTAACGCCAATAACGACCAATACCCTCTCTGGACAATGCTGCATTCCTCGCTCTACGGAAAATCCTAAACATTCGCGTAGTATAGAATGAAAATCTTCAGAATCGACATAGTGATATGGTCTCCCTCAGAGTTGTCAGTTACGCAAATTAGGCGAAAGCGGACAAACCGATAATGTCTGCTTTCACCTCTTTTGAGACACCCAAAGGTAGCAAGATTCGCCTATTCGGTGAACTCGCGGCAGGCGAAAGTGCAGCGCATGACATCGTAGCGCTCCATTACGCGCCGGTTTCGCCCTGAGGGATATCCACCACCAGCTTGCCAAAATGGCCGCCGGCGGCGAGGTCCGCGAGGCCCTGGCCCGCCTCCTCGAAATCATAATGCCGTTCAATGACCGGGCGAATGCCATGTATTTCGACAAAGGCCATCATCGCCTCATAGTCATCTCGGTGGCCCGTGCCGATGCCGTGCAGGTTGGCATTGTTGATAATCAGCGGGAAGACCGTAATGCCCATTTCAACACCGGTCACGTAGCCGATAACGTTCACATGACCGCCGTGGCGAATAGCGGCGAGTGAGTTCTCCAGGGTGCCGGCACCACCAATCTCGATTACCGCGTCGACGCCGTGTCCGGCGATCTCGTGTGCTACCGGCCCCCAATCCTGAGTCTGTTTGTAGTTGATGATATGGTCCGCTCCCAGCGCCTGTGCTCGTACCAGTTTTTCATCACTGGAAGAGATGATAATGGTCTGCGCACCCAGGCTCTTGCAGAACTGCAGTGCCGCCAGGGCAACACCACCAGTACCTTGTATCAGTACCGTTTGCCCTTCACTTATACCGGATTTCGCCACCAGCGCCGTCCAGGCGGTAAGGCCCGCACAGGGGAAGCAAGCGGCTTCTGCAGCAGATAAATGGGAAGCTGATCTGGCCAGTGCCTGCTCGTTGTAGACACCGAACTGGCGCAACACGCCCGGCACTTCCAGCCCGGATGACGCGCTGCGTTCGCCACTGGTTGCTTCTCCACTTATCCAACGTGGGAAAAACAGCGGCGTCACTGTATCGCCCACAGCAAACCGTCGCACATCTTCTCCCACCTCTACTACCGTGGCCGCCCCATCGGAAAGAGGCACCAGCGGGAACTCAACATTCGGTGTGAACTGCCCGGTGACTATCTGGTAGTCGCGAGGATTCAGCGAGGCAGCGGCAAATTGCACCAGAACCTCGCCGGGGCCAGGCATCGGCAGCGGCGTTTCCTTGACTTCGAGCCGGTCCAGGCCAAAACCAGTGAGATTGATTGCTTTCATCGTTATAGCCCAATAATTATCGTTGGAACTGCTTGTCACCGAACATGTTGGCGTAGGTCTCCTGGGTAGGGTTGCCGACTTTCATATCCGTAGCCAGCACGGAGATGCCGCGCTGTACCGCGGGTCGCGCGGCAATAGTCTCACCCCAACGCTTGACGTTGGGATACTGTGTACCATCAATGCGGTGCATCTCCTGCTGCTTGGGCATGGTCCAGGGGAAGGTAGCGATATCGGCGATGGAATAGTCTGCTCCGGCCAGGTATTCCGATTCCGCCAGGCGACGATCCAGCACGCTGTAGAGCTGCTGGGTTATGTTGTGGTAGCGCGCCCGTGCCAGGGGTACATCCTCCGGGCAGTAGCCCTGGAAGTAACCGTTCTGGCCAAACATGGGGCCCACATTGCCCATCTGGAACATCAGCCACTGCATGACTTGATAACGCTCGGCCATATCCGTCGGCCACAATATGCCGGTTTTTTCCGCGAGGTACATCAGGATCGCCCCGGATTCGAACACCGCGTAGGGCTTGCCACCGGGTCCCTGGGTGTCAACAATAGCGGGAATCCGGTTATTGGGACTGATGGCGATAAAGTCATCGGAGAACTGCTCACCCTGCAAAATATCGACCGCGCAGACCTCATAGTCCACCCCCACTTCCTCCAGCATGATGGCCGTTTTGTGACCGTTAGGGGTTGGCCAATAGTAGTGCTTGATCATGAATTGGCGGCCTGTGCCGCCAGCACGGCCTGCACGTTCTGCTGCAGAAACGCCGCCGAGTCGTCGCCCTCGAAATCCTTGTTGTAGTGGCAGATCACCGAGGGGCGCTGTATCGACTCCTGCCACCAGGCGTGCAGGTTGGGTCGTCCATGAAAGCAATCAAAATCCGGGTACAGCGGGTCTTTTGCATCGTAAAAATTAACCCGGAAGTCCATGTAACTGATGGCATGCAGCATGGCGGCCTGGCCGATATCAAAATCGTCGAAGCCGCGCTTACAGGCGGCCTCCAGTGCGTCGCAGCCACGGATGATCTTGGGCCAGATCCACTGGAAGAAATCTATCCGCTGCTCGGCTTCAGGCTGCCACCCCTCCATGACCAGCATAACGGTGGTCTCGAACATGGTATCCGCCAATGCCAACCGGGAAATGGCGTCCCAGCGATCAGGGCCCGCCGCGGGATACAGGTGTTTGCCAGACTGACTCATGCTGTCCAGGCACTCAACCACTGCCTGGCTGCCATAGACCACCTGCCCACTGTCCAGGGCCAGGGTGGGCACCTTGTCCAGCGGATTCAGTGCAGCAATAGAGTAAGCATCGCCCTGGTCTTCACCGTCACGGTTTTTGAACGGATAGGTGGGCACGAAGGTGATCTCGTCCCAGAGACCTGCTTCATGAGCGGTTACCAGGACCTTGTGAATAAAGGTGTGAAAAGGAGAGTAGAAAAGTTTCATAGCGGGTGTTCGCCCTGTTTCTAGGATCGACTGATAATAACAGGTGTAATACGCTTTGGTAGTTCGGTTATGTTCCTGGCAATGAGTTCTTTGGGCACTGACACGTTAACTTATCTGTACCCACGGGGCGCATTCTGGCCGCGACACCCACTGCGGTTATCGCAGTACCTACGGTTGATTCTGTTTTCGAAAAACCAGCAATATATTACCCGGCATCTGGTTAAAATAGCTGTGGCCAATTTCTAGAACCAGATAACCATTACTAACCGCTGTACCCGCGTTATCAAGTGCTCCGCCAGTTCACTCCAGCGCCGTCTGCCCACTTATCGATGACATTGTTGCCTTAAGGGCAATGACCCAGGACGCACGGCACTAAAGACGAGATAGCACTATTTCAGGTGTGCTACGAACCAATTCTGGGCGGCCTTGAGTGCTGCGGCGTAGCCCTGGTCGCGATAGATAGCATAGTGCGTTCCCGGAAGGACCAGGTAGCGCGTGGGCACCCGGTCTTTTAACGCGGCATGCAGTGCCTGGCCGTTGAGCTTGCGATCAAATAACTCTTCGTCTTCGGCCTCGATGATCAGTGTCGGGATGGTGAGTTCATCCCAGTAGGCGGCCGGGTCATACTGTTTCATGGCGATCAAGTCTGGATAGCCTCTTAGCCCTGGTACCCCGGATTCCGGGCCTGGGTAAGGAGTAATCTGGCCGCGGGCGCGTTGGGTTTCCCAGGTTGCCACCATTTCATCGGGGATCATGGCGAAACTGGCCTTGTTGTTAACCGCCCCAATTTGGGTGACCAGCGCTTTGATACGTGAGTCGTTGGCTGCAGTAACCAGCGCCAGACCGCCGCCCAGGCTGGTACCCCAAATGCCGATGTTGTCCGCTTGTAGATTGGGCTCGGCAACAAACCAGGACAATGCCGCACGGGTATCTTCGAGCATCTTCAGGGGGTTGACGATGGAACGCACATGTTGGCCCGTGACTGTGACCTCACTCGTGTCCTGTGTTGCCGGCAAGGCATCGTCGGCGAGCAGGAAGCCATCACTCTGGCCCCAGCTACGTAAATCGAAAGTCATAACCACAAAACCCAAACCAGCAAATTGCCTGGCATAGGCTTTATTGAGGTTAGACTTATTACCACCCCAGCCATGAACCAGCATTATGCCCGGGAGTTTTTGTTCAGGCTTGAGTCCCTGGGGTTTGAAGATATCACCCTGCAAACGCACCCCGTCGCTCCAGAAGGAGATGGCCTGATGTGCAACCGGAATTTCAGTAGCGAAAGCCGGAACGGAAACCATCACCACTAGAGTGACGATAATGGCACGGATCCGTTTGGGTAATCGAATATCCCGAATTCTCATGGTCGACTTTCCTTGTTATGTTGCCCGACACTGACTGCGCCGGTATCGGGCAAGCCGAGACTATCAGAAGTTATAGGTTAAGCGGACACCGTAAGTGCGGGGGTCGGTCAAGGTCACCTCTGACAGGTGTGAGATTGAGCTGGGACGATTGTTAAATATTATTTCACGATCGTCAGAAATATTCTTAACGTAGGCAGTAACTTCCCAGATTTCTTCCTGTGACGCCATAGTCAAACGCGCATCCCAACGCCCCCAATCATCAAGCTTGTCATACTCATTGTTGTTAAAGGCTGACGTGTATTGCTCGCCCGTGTACTGGTAGCTGACGACTGCGCGCCAATCCAGAGATGCGAGCTGCAAATAATACATCAGGCTTGCTGATGCCTTGTGCTCAGGTGACAACAGAAATTCGTTGCCACTGAGGTCCTGGGTTTGTGTGCACAGTGGGTCCAGGCTATTACCGTCGGCTAAAGGTCCTACTGCACAGGCGTTAGAGTCACGCGACTCATAATTTTCATATTCAGTATTGTTATAGGAATACGTGGCACTCAAGGTCAGGCTATCGGCCAATAATGCTATAACCTCTGTTTCAAGGCCCCACGCCTCGGCGTCAGACGCATTCTCAAACGTAGGTACCGCCACGCCGTTAACAATATCGGTTTTGAGTACTTGCAGGTCAGTGTAATCATAGTAGTAAAGTGCACTGGTCACATTAACCCGGTTGTCCAATAGACTGCCTTTATAGCCGATTTCATAGGACAGTAACTCTTCTGGATCCACCGAATCCACATTGAGGTTATCGGTAGGAGACATCAGGTTAAAACCGCCCGAGCGGTACCCGGTAGCGACAAAGCCATACACGAAGTGATCGTCCGACAGAAAGTGATCCAGCCCAACGCGCCAGGTGACCTGATCCCAATCATCGTCGGCTTTGCGCTTCCCGGGGTCACCTACATATTGCACAAAAGTTTGGTCCGTGCCCTTCTTTTCATCATAAGAGTAGCGCAGGCCAGCTGTTAACACCGTTTGGTCTGTCCAGTCCCAGTTCATCTGTCCGTAGGCTGCATAGGATGTGGTGTCCAGGTCTGCTTTTCCGTCAAACAGAAAGTTCTCCGAACTGACGGGAGCGCCACCAAGAAACAAATCAGCAAAAGCCTGATAAGTAGCCATTAGCTCATCGTTGGCCTCGATAAAGCTCAGCGTTTGCTTTTCGTCACTGTTGTAGTAGTAAAGGCCGCCGATGAAATTGAAGTCACCGTCGAGATCGCTGATGAGCTGCAGTTCATGGGAATAGGAATCATTATCCTGGCTGAAAGGCCGTGTAGTCATGCCCGGCGTCAACGTGTAGCCGCCGTTTACAAGAGACACCGGAACGCCTGGAGCAAGAAAGATTTGACTCCAGTCCAGGCCAGAGTCAGAGGCTCTAATACCGTCGGCATCAAAATCAGATTCGTAATCGAAGTCAGAATAGGCTCCGGTATACTTGAGTGTGTAGTCGTCAAAGTCCAGTTCACTGATAAATGTGGCTGATGTGCGCTCCTGGTCGATATAGGGATTGACGTCAACCGCCACTTTATCCTCATCCTGCAGAGCAGGGTTTTGCCGTGTCATGCCCTGGTTGCCATTGGCGAAATTCTGCCCGGGAAACATACCCGGTAGATTCAGTATGGCGCCTGAGGTATCAGGTATAAACTGGATATAATCGGTTGAGTAGGCATCGAGTGTATAGGGTTGAGAGCGTCTAGGGCTGGACTTGCGTTTCATGACTTTCAGTGTATTGGTCCAACTATCGGTCGTTTGATGCTTAAGGCTAAGGGTGCCGTAGTTACTCTCTAGCTCGTCAAAGCGTTTGCTACTACCCTCGTTTTTTTGCAGACCTTCGCGATCAATGGTTGAAAGCCCAATCAACGCTGATAATTTGTCGGTGACTGGCCCTGTCGCCAAACCCTGCACGACCACATAGTCATGGTTGCCCGCCTCTACTACCGCTTTACCGCCCCATTCTTCACTATCGGGCTGTACGCTGATGAAGTTCACGGCACCCCCGATGGAGTTGCGTCCATACAGAGTGCCTTGCGGGCCGCGCAGTACTTCCACACGGTCTATATCCAGGAAGTTTGAAAAGCTGAAGATGTCATTTTCTGTGGTGTAAACACCGTCCCAGTAAATTCCAACACCAGGGTCAGAACCCAGTGCAATATTTGCTCGGCCGATACCTCGAATACTAATTCTGCTGGGCGCCACCGTCATCGAAGGTGTGTGTACGGCTAAATCCTGAAGGTTATCAATACCCAACTCATCGCGGGTGTTCGCATCGAATGCACTGACCGCCGCCGCCGTATCCATCAAATTGGTTTCGCGCTTTTGGGCTACAACGATCACCTCTTCCAGCACCCTTTGTGCGGCAGCAGGCATAGCGACAGAGGCGGCCAGGGTAGCGGCAGCGAGTATAGACTTGCGGGTCTTTATATAATTCATCGTTACTCTCTTATTTGTAGTTAAAGCAAATATCGTGACGTGAAACTCTTCAGGGCGGCAATGTAACCCTAAAACCCGCCTGCTTACTGTCACACAGGTGACAGGGGCGGAGGAATTGTGGGTATTTAGGGTTGCTTGCCGAAGTTGATAGCTATAACAGGTCTTTTAGCCGTGTCACCGAGCAGACAGAACGTCGGGTTTTTCACTATGAACAGGCGGTACTGAAGGAGTTGAACCCGGATGCCTAAAATCTCCGGGCTAAAAGATGGTGCAGGACAGGCACCTTAGAAGGTGCGAGTCTCGCCAATATCCAGAACCCATGCCGCTTCAACACCGAGTTTTGAGTTTTTCGCCGCATCTTTATAACGCAGCGGAGGCTCCGCCAAAGGTTCGTCAGACAGGTCAAAGGTGCCAAAGTGCATCGCCATGGCACGCTGGGCGCGCAGGTCAATCGCGGCTCGTAACGCCTCTTCCGGGTTCATATGCGATTCACGCATCATCGCTCGCGGCTCATAAGCACCGATAGGCACAGCCACAAGATCGAAGGGTCCGAGACTCTGGCCGATGGCGGTGAATTGATCGAAATAGCCGGTATCACCAGCAAAGTAAAATCGCCTTTCAGCACTGGTGACCGCCCATGAAGACCACAGCGCCTGGCGGTCATCATTGAGACTGCGCTTGCTCCAGTGTTGCGCCGGCAAACAATGAATAGTCACTCCCTTGTACTCACTCGTCTGGCCCCAATCGAGCTCTTCCACTTTGGCAATCCCCTGTTTCTGCAACAGCTCTCCATTGCCAAGTGGCACATAGAACACGGTTGCCGGATTGCGTTTAGCCAAAGACCGCAGGGTGGGCAGATCAAGATGATCATAGTGATTGTGAGAGATCACTACGAAATCGATGGGTGGCAGGTCATCCATCCGCAAGCCCGGTTCGACAAAGCGCCCGGGGCCCAGTAGCGGCACCGGACTCGGCCGATTTGACCAGGTAGGGTCCGTCAGGAAGCTAACATGCTCCATTTGCACCAACAGAGTCGCATGACCGACCCAGGTCACCGTAGGGGTACTGTGAAGCGCATTTTCCCGCAGGAAAATTCCGTCGTTGGCAACCCGCTCTGGCGCTCCCTCCCCGCTCCTGAAATATGTCCCCAGGCGGCGCAAAAAAAACGGGAAGCGCACCGTGAACTTGCCGTGCCCTATGTCTCCGGCGAGGTTAGTAAAACGCCCGTCATCACTGCGCGGGGCACCAGCAAAAGGAAGTTCATCGGCGGCGCCTGCGACCCGCACCCCGGACAAAACGGTACCCAGAATAAGCAGTCCGCATAGCAGATACTGTCGCACCTATAGACCTCGCCATGAAAAACAGACAGACAACTTAACCTTATGCCATGGGCTGGCGCTACAATAACTGTGCTCGAGTGACATGAAACACTTCATCTGTAGAGGATAACACGACACACTATTTACACGCCCTGCTCTCGATCCAGGCCACTTGTCATTGTCTTATTGGTCTTGCCGACCAGCCAATACGCTATACCCAGAGCCAGAACGACCGATGCGATCGCAAAGACATAAATGGACGTGGTTTTTTCCAAATCCAGCACGATGACTTTCCGCGCAATGGCCATCAGTGCGGTACCTATCACCAATTTAATAGGCAGAGTATTCGACCCCAGGTATAAGCGGATATTGATGAATATTTCTATGGCGATCAGCACGACCATGAATGCGCCGAATATTTTGAAGATATCACTGACATTCAGCAACATGATAGGCGGACTGCTGAGACGTAAATACAGCACGTAGCACACATCAGCTACACCCAGAATAATAACCGCCACCATTAATACCGCTAACAGCTTAATGCAGATCCTAATGACAATGTGCAAATATCTGATTAATGGATCATGGTGCTCAACAGAAAGCTCTTCATGCATTCCACCGACACGATCATCTTCTCCTTCCACTGGACACTCCCGTCATATATTTTATTGCAACAAATAGCGTAGAAAATACTTGGATTTTACTTCCACGGCAAGGCGATACCTACGGGTCACATACTAATCGGCGATCTGCACTCGCATGATTGGACTGGCCATCACCAGCTGACGATATCTGCGGGGCGCGCAGCCGAGGGATATCGGGGCGTTGGTAGGTATTCATACCCGATAAAGCAGGCTCTTTGCCGATTCTGCCAATTGGGGGAAGTTAGCCTGTCTGTTTCCGCGATTCACTAGCTACTCGTGTTCGACTGGCTCTTTGCCATTCTGTTTGCCCAGAGATTGGCCGTCACCCCGTGTGCAACAATACACAGTGTGATCGTACAAACGACAACACTTTGTATGATCGATTCTCCGGGAAGATTTGCATCGGCAACGATCACAAAGAACACGATACTGGCGAGTCCCCTGGGCCCAAACCAGGCCAGAAAGAATTTCGGTTCCCAGCTTTCGCCGCTGCGAGTCAGGGCCAGGATATTGGGAAGCATGCGTATCACGGTAAGGCTCAGTACAGAATAAAGCAAAACTGGCCAGGTCATTACCACCCAGGACTGACCGACCGCCACTGCTCCAAATACCACCCAGGTCAACATGGCTAGCAGTTCTGCGACACCCTCCCCCGCTTGCACCAGCTCGTGTGTGCGCCTGGTCATGTGGCCGAACAGCAGGCCACCCAGGAAGGCGGCGATGTAGCCACTGCCGTGCAGCCTGTCCGCGGTGGCAAAACAGGCGAGGGCCAGGCCAATGACGGGAATCTGGGCCCAAATATCGGTAAACCATCCCCGCTTGAGGGCAATACGCAATATTTTCACGGCGAGGTAAGCGAAAACGAGACCGACGGCAGCGCCAATACCGATCTCCTCAGCGACCAGCGTCAACGCCAGGGAGGTGCCGCCATCTCCATGGGACTCACCCGTGGCCAGGACCAGAAATACCAGAAGCACCGGTACGCACATCCCGTCATTGAGCCCACTCTCAACATTCAGCCCCTCACGCAGCCTGGCGGGTACGGCCTTGTTGGTCACAACGCCTTTGCCAAGTGCGGCATCGGTAGCAGCGAGCATGGTGGCCAGGAGACACACTTCATAGAATCCCAGATCGGGGAAAATCACCCAGCCCGCACCAATACCCAACGCTATAGCCAGTGGCAGCCCTATCAGTAGCATGCGTCGGGGTATGATGGCGTGAGTGCGCAGGGTGGATAGGTCGGCATTGGCGGCGTCGATGAACAGCACCAGGGCAAGCGTCAGATCGGCTATGACACGCAGCTCAACGGCCTGCACATCCATTTTAAGGAAGCCGAACACCATCGGCCCGGCGAGCAGGCCGAAAAGCACGTAGATCATCGGGCCGGTAATTGTACTGCGTTCGACTCTCCCCGCGATGACACTGAACAGAAAGGCAAACGCCGCGAGAAACGCTAAATTATCATACATGTAGTACTAACTCCCTGAGCATCAAAGCTGTTCGCATAAAAGGGGTCAGAGCCCTTTTATTCGATGCACGACATCCATAAACGGTGACTGCAGGTTGGCAGTAAAAACACCATTATCCAGTAAAGCGCTGATTCCACGTCCTGCGTTTTTTTGCAGGTACATCCAGAGAAAAATCCGCGCGATCTGAATAGGCCTGTGCGAACGCTGGTCGCGTAGATAGCTGGCCCATATAGTCAGAGAATACACTACTCTGACATAACTCGTAGGCCTGAGCCCACAAGATATTCGGACCCATGATGCAGTCGACGGCACTAAATTTTCTACCACAGATATACGGATGCTTTTCCAGCCGGGCCAGCAGCTGCGGTTCAACTTCC
>JBALVO010000089.1:12750-15386 GCA_036961445.1 Halioglobus sp. | reverse complement strand
GTGGCGCGCAGGGTGTGTTTAATCTGGTTGATGACCGCTTCTATGCTCTCCACGGAGACCGGTCGCTTTTCCAATGCGCGCAAAAAACCGGCACGCATTTTTTCTTCGTTGAACGGTTCGCGGTTGCCGTTCTGCTTGATGATTCTGGGCATTACCAGCTCGGCCACCTCGTAGGTGGTATAGCGCTCGGCACAGCTCAGGCATTCCCGACGACGTCTTACCTGGTCACCCTCGGCAACCAGCCTTGAATCGATGACTTTGGTGTCCTCTGCGGCACAAAATGGGCAGTGCATGGGCGTATCTCTTTATTCTAAGTGGCTGAAGATTAACATGTTTCTTATTGTTTTGACGATGGCGGTCTGGCGACCGCTGCGTTGCCAGGCACGGCCCAGTATCTTTTACTCCATTCCGGGCGCTACGGGCGCTGACGATGGCGGTCTGGCGACCGCTGCATTGCTCGGCACGGGCCAGTATCTTTTACTCCATTACGGGCGCTTGCGGTGCGTGGGGCGCTTTTCTTTTTTTGGGGCGCGGCTCTCCTTCCCGGGAAATTTTATCGAGCTTTCCCGAGCGGGGATCCCTTCGAATGGACTCGGCCGCGGAACCGGGGTTGACTGACGCTGCCACTAAGCTGGGTGTGGGTTCGCACCGACGCCCTTCAAGTCCGTAAAAGATACTGCCCCGCACCCATCAATCCCGGGGGTTAGAGAGCAACGAAGAGCCATCCGGAGCTCACCCAGACGCTTCCGGTGGTTAGAGAACAGCGAAAAACAATCCGGAACTGACTCAGACGCGTCCGGGCTGCTGCGCAATTTTTGGGGCTCGAACAGTACCTGAAAAACGGGGCAGGGCGTACTCGCAGAAAGCGCCCGGAAGCAATGGAAAGCTTAAGTTCAAAGCCCCCGACACACCAGGTGGACCCTGACACCCAAAGGCCGTTAGCCACTCACCCTGAACAAGTCTTGAGCGACACTGGAGCGATCCAGGAAATCCCGCATTACTGGGTGGGTGGGAGTATCTTTTACGGACTTGGAGGGCGTCGGTGCGAAATGTCTCTAGCTTAGTGGCTGCGCACGCCGAGCAAGTGACCGCGGCTGCGCCTATTCAATGCTCCCAATCCGTCGATACACCCCGCTAACCTTCACAGGGAGGGAGTGGAACGCCCATCTAGAAGTAGCTCGCCCCACGCACCGCATGCGCCCGTAATGGAGTAAAAGATTATCCCCTGCGCCAAGCAATGCAGCGGCCCATAGGCCGCCAAAAACAATTACCCGTAAACAGGGAACCGCGAACAGATCTCCAGAACTTTACCCTTAACCTCAGCAATTACCTGCTCAGAAGTATCATTCTCCAGCGACTCAAGAACATCACACATCCAGCCAGTGAGCTCAATCGTCTCAGCTTCACCAAAACCACGGGTGGTAATGGCGGGCGTACCCACACGCAAGCCAGAGGTGATAAAGGGCGAACGGGGATCATTGGGGACCGCGTTCTTGTTCACGGTGATATTGGCATCACCCAGGGCCGCGTCAGCATCTTTGCCGGTGTAGGGCTTGCCGATCAGGTCCACCAGCATCAGGTGGTTGTCGGTACCGCCAGAGACGATGTTGATGCCGCGGTCGATAAAGGTCTTGGCCATGGCTCTGGCGTTGACAACGACCTGCTTCTGGTACTCGACAAACTCAGGACTCTGGGCTTCTTTAAAGCTCACCGCCTTGGCCGCAATTACGTGCATCAAAGGACCACCCTGACCACCCGGGAAGACCGCAGAGTTGAACTTCTTCTCCAGTTCTTCATTGGCCTTGGCCAGGATGATGCCGCCACGGGGGCCGCGCAGGGTCTTGTGAGTAGTAGAGGTCACCACATCGGCATAGGGCACTGGGTTGGGATAGACGCCGGCGGCGATCAGGCCCGCCACGTGGGCCATATCCACCATCAGGTAGGCACCGACCTTGTCAGCAATCTCGCGAAAACGCGCCCAGTCCATGACCCGCGAATAGGCGGAGAAGCCGGCGATGATCATTTTTGGCTTATGCTCCAGCGCCAGGGCTTCTACCTGGTCGTAGTCCACTTCGCTGGTGTCCTTGTGCAGGCCGTACTGCACCGCATGGTAGGTCTTGCCGGAGAAGTTGGGCTTGGCGCCGTGGGTGAGATGCCCGCCGTCGGCCAGGCTCATGCCCAGGATGGTGTCACCGGCATTACACAGGGCCAGGAAAACCGCTGCATTGGCCTGAGAACCAGAGTGCGGCTGCACATTGGCGTAATCTGCTCCGAACAGGGCTTTGACCCGATCTATGGCCAGCACTTCGGCTTTGTCGACGTACTCACAGCCGCCGTAGTAACGCTTGCCGGGGTAGCCCTCGGCGTATTTATTGGTCAGCGAGGTGCCCTGGGCCGCCATAACGCGGGGGCTGGTGTAATTTTCCGAGGCGATGAGCTCGATGTGATCTTCCTGGCGACGCTCTTCTTGGCTAATAGCGGCGAAGATCTCGTCGTCGAATCCCTCAATGGTCATGTTGTTGTCGAACATGCGATTCCCCTGGCTGGTTACCGGGGCAATCGTAACTTACCCCTGATTTAAAGCGGCGCATTTTACCTCAAACGACCGCACCATATAAGGGGATTCTGCGTTACTA
>JBALVO010000089.1:2436-12650 GCA_036961445.1 Halioglobus sp. | reverse complement strand
AACCAGGCAATCAGCACATGGCACAGTACGTCTACACAATGAACCGGGTTGGCAAAGTCGTGCCACCCAAGAAAACCATCCTGCAGGACATTTCGTTATCCTTCTTCCCCGGCGCCAAAATCGGCGTACTGGGCCTGAACGGCTCAGGCAAGTCCACCCTGCTGCGCATCATGGCGGGAATCGATACCGACATCCTGGGTGAGGCGCGCCCACAAGCGGGCATCAAAATTGGCTATCTGCCCCAGGAACCGCAGCTCAATCCGGACAAGGATGTACGCGGCAACGTGGAAGAAGGGGTACAGGAAGCGAAAGATGCGCTGACCGGTCTGGAGAAAGTGTATGCGGACTACGCCGAGCCAGACGCAGACTTTGACGCCCTGGCCAAGGAACAGGCCCGCCTGGAAGACATTATCCAGGCCACCGACGCCCACAACCTGGAACACAAACTCGAAATCGCCGCCGATGCACTGCGCCTGCCACCCTGGGATGCGGATGTCACCACCCTGTCTGGCGGAGAATGCCGCCGGGTGGCCCTGTGCCGCCTGCTGCTGTCCAGTCCGGATATGATCCTGCTGGACGAGCCCACCAACCACCTGGACGCGGAAAGTGTCGGCTGGCTGGAACGATTCCTCCACGACTTCCCCGGCACTGTGGTGGCCATCACCCACGACCGTTATTTTCTGGACAATGCCGCTGGCTGGATACTGGAACTGGATCGCGGTCGCGGCATCCCCTACGAGGGCAATTACTCGGACTGGCTCGATGCCAAGGAACAACGCCTGGGCCAGGAAAAGAGCAAGGAAGCCTCGCACCAGAAAGCCATCAAGGCCGAGCTGGAATGGGTGCGTTCCAACCCCAAGGGTCGTCAGGCCAAGAGCAAGGCGCGCTTGCAGCGCTTTGAAGAACTGCAGTCACAGGATTTCCAGGCGCGCAACGAGACCAACGAGATCTATATCCCACCCGGGCCGCGTCTGGGCGACAACGTCATCGAGGTTAAAAACCTGAAAAAGACCTTTGGCGATCGGCTGTTGTTTGACGATGTCAGCTTCACGGTGCCCAAGGGCAGTATCGTCGGGATCATCGGTGCCAACGGCATGGGTAAATCCACTTTGTTCAAAATCCTGATGGGTGCAGAGCAAGCCGATGGCGGCGAAGTCAACGTGGGAGAAACGGTGAAGCTGGCCTATGTGGATCAATCGCGGGACGATCTGGCGGGCGATAAAACCGTGTGGGAGGAATTGTCCGATGGACAGGACAATATCCGCATCGGCAACTACGAGGTAAATTCGCGCTCCTATGTGGGCCGCTTCAACTTCAAGGGCTCTGATCAGCAAAAGTTCGTGAAGGATTTATCCGGTGGTGAGCGCAACCGGCTGCACCTGGCCAAGTTGCTGAAACAGGGCGCCAATGTGTTATTGCTGGACGAACCCACCAACGACCTGGACGTGGAGACCCTGCGGGCGCTGGAAGATGCGCTGCTGGCTTTCCCCGGCGCAGCGATGGTTATCTCGCACGACCGCTGGTTTCTGGACCGCATCGCCACCCACATCCTGGCCTATGAGGACGACGGTGGCGTGGTGTTTCACGAAGGGAACTTTAGCGACTATGAAGACGACCGGAAAAGTCGTCTGGGCGCGGCCGCTGACCAACCCCATCGTGTTAAGTATCGCAAGCTCAAATAACTTGGTTTATAGTCATTCAATAGACGGCACATAAAAGAGTAGCAACATGAACGATATTCGCACTGAGCAACGCCGCTTCACCCGCATTGCCCTGGACCTGCCGGTAGAAGTACACCAGGGTGGGAGCATGTGGCCGCAGCGCCTGATCGACATTTCCCTGAACGGCGTCGCTACTGACCAGCCGGATCTGTGGGACGCGCAGTACAACGAGCCGTTTACCCTGAAGATCGAGATTGCCCCGGACAACGTGCTGGAATTACACGCCTACCTGCAACACGTGGAAGCCATGCGCCTGGGCTTTACGGTACAGCACGTGGACCGGGAAAACATCGCTCCCCTGCGCGCCCTGCTGGAGCAACACATGGATAGCGCCACACTGGAAGCGGAGCTCGCCCTGCTGGACAATTAGTCCAGCGCGTCCAGCGCCTCGCTCAACTTCGATACGGCGATCACCTGCATGCCTTTTATCTCGCCCTTGGGGGCATTACCCCGGGGCACGATAGCGCGTTTGAAACCGTGTTTGGCGGCCTCCGACAAACGCTCCTGACCACTGGGCACCGGCCGTATTTCGCCAGACAGTCCCACCTCACCAAAGATCACCATATCCCGGGGGATTTGCCGATCGCGGTAACTGGACACAATGGCCGCCAGCAGTGCCAGGTCAGCGCTGGTCTCCAGCACTTTCACGCCGCCAACCACATTGGCAAAGACGTCCTGATCACCCACTTGCAGGCCGCCGTGGCGGTGCAATACTGCCAGTAACATGGCCAGGCGGTTTTGCTCCAGGCCCACCGCCACTCTGCGCGGGTTGCCTAACTGGCTGTCGTCTACCAGGGCCTGGATCTCCACCAACAACGGACGTGTGCCCTCCCAGACCACCATGACCACGCTGCCCGAGGCGGGCTCGGTGCTGCGATCCAGAAAAATAGCGGAGGGGTTTTTCACCTCGCGCATGCCCTGCTCGGTCATGGCGAATACACCCAGTTCATTGACCGCGCCAAAGCGATTTTTTTGCCCGCGCAGGGTGCGAAAGCGGGAGTCGTCGCTGCCCTCCAACAAAATGGAACAGTCGATCATATGCTCCAGTACCTTGGGCCCGGCCAGGGAACCGTCTTTGGTGACGTGGCCCACCAGGAACAATACCGTGCCGGTCTGCTTGGCGTAGCGAATAAGATAAGCGGCACACTCACGTACCTGGGATACGCCACCGGGGGCGGAGCTGATTTCGCTGGTGTGCACCACCTGGATGGAATCGACCACCAGCACCTTGGGCTTGAACTCTTCAGCGGCGGCAACAATGGTTTCCACATTGGTTTCTGACATCAGGCGCAGCTTGTCGGTGGGCAATTGCAGGCGCTGGGCGCGCATGGCCACCTGCTGCAGGGATTCCTCGCCGGTAATGTACAAGCCGTCCATGGATTGCGCCAGGTGGCACATGGTCTGCAACAGCAAGGTGCTCTTACCGGCCCCCGGGTTACCCCCCACCAAAATACCTGAGCCGGGCACCAGGCCACCGCCCAGCACCCGGTCGAACTCCTCGGCGCCGGATGAAAAGCGCGGCAGATCGTCCAGGTCTATATCCTGTAGCACCCTGGCACTGCTCAGGGCACCAGCGAAGCCCGCCCTGTTGGCACTGGCGTTCGCACCAGCCCGACCGGACCCTGTTGCCGGGCCCAGTTTTATTTCGGACAGGGTATTCCAGGCGCTGCAATCACTGCACTGACCCTGCCATTTGACGTAATCCGAGCCGCAATCGTTGCACACAAATGCGGTTTTTTGTTTTGCCATGAATCATCTTCCCAGGTTCTGCGGTATCCTAGCAGAATTGCTACGCATTTCCGGTAAACCGATGTCAGAATTCTCTCTAATCCCCGAACGCCAGCTCATTTTTTCACCGGGCCTGGCGGCGACGATCGGGCTGGAAGAAGCCATTTTACTGCAACACCTGCAGGCCCTGTTTGAGCATCACAGCCCGCAAATCAAGGACAACCACGCCTGGCTCGCCATAGAGCGGGGTTTTCTGCTGCGCACCCTGCCATTTTGGAATGCTGAGGACCTGCACCGCATCAGCCGTAACCTGGTGGACAAGGGCGTATTGCTAATCGACTCACCGCCACTGCACACCACCGACCGGCTGGTGTTCGCCGTCAACGAGCCGGTGCAGCAGGCAGCCCCGGCGCCAAAACCCGCGCCAGAGATCCCCACTTATCCGTCGCAACAAGCGACGCCCATACGACGCAGCGCCGGCTTGCTGCCCATACACTGGTCCCCCAGTGAGGACCTGCTGCAACTAATGGGCATGAACCACAACATACCGCGGCAGTTCGCCCTGGACCAACTGGAAGATTTCATCTTTTACTGGCGCGAGCGCGGCGAGACCAGCCACGCCTGGGAAAATAAATTCCGCCAGCACGTCACCAGTAACTGGCGGCGCCATCAGCAAAGCCAGGCAGAGTCCTTTCAGGTGCCGCAAAAGACCACGCTGGACAACAGCTGGCGCCCCAGCCTGGATGCCCTGGAGATTATGGAACGCGGTGGCATAGACCGGGAATTCATCGACCAGTCGGTACCCGAGTTCATCCTGTACTGGCGCGAGCGCGGCGCCACCCCCAAGGTGCTCAACTCCAAGTTCATCCAGCATATTCGTATTCAGTGGGCCAAATTTACCTCCAATCTGGAGCACAGCACCGAGCCCAAGCGCATCACAGATCACTGGCTGCCTACAGAGGACGTCTTCGATATCCTGCGCATGTCGCACATAGATACAGAATTTGCCCACTCGCTGTTGCCGGAGTTCATCGTATACTGGAAAGACAGCAACCAGGCCTACACCTCATGGAACAGTAAATTTCTCAAACACGTAAAGTACCACTGGGCCAAACAACACCAGATTGAACAAGCGGACAAAACTAATGGCGGACAGCAGGGATCTAATAAAACAGGTCGCACGAGAGATCGAAGCCTCCAGGACGACCTCACCGACACGTCGTGGGCAGACTGAGACCACCCGCAGGGCGGCAACAGAAGCGCACATCGAAGCCATTAACCAGGTCTTCGCCCTGTTTCGGTTGAATTACCACAACCAGTACTACGCCGCCTTCCCGGATGCGGAGCAGCTCAAGCAAATCAAGAAACTGTGGCTGGATAGCCTGACCGATTACCCGGTGGAGCAAATCCTCAAGGGCGCCAAACACGCCATCGAGCACAGCGAGTACTTACCCACTCTCAATCGCATGCTGGAATGTTGCCAGCAGGGCTTGTCCGACTTCGGCCTGCCCTCTGCCCACGATGCCTACGTGGAGGCCTGCCGGGCACCCTCCCCACGCTCGGCCCAACACTGGAGTCATCCGGCCGTCTATCTGGCGGGCCGGGACAGTGACTGGTTCTTTTTGACCAACAACACCGAACGCACCAGCTGGCCGGTGTTCAAGGAACATTACCAGAGCTATTGTGCGCGGGTATTGCGCGGGGAGTCTTTGGTGGTACCTGCACCGGAGGCCCTGGAGCGTCATGCTGCTGCGCCTCTTTCCAAGGACGAACAGTTGGCGGAGTTAAAGAAGCTCAAGGAACAGGCTGGGTTTTAGTATTGATGGGAGCTAGCTAGCCGGGTCAACGGGGGAGTAGGGTACTTTGAACGGCCGCAAGCTTGCCCTGCCGTTCGGGCTGCTGCGCAACTCGACAATTTTTGCTGCGCAAAAATCTGGACTCGCACAATGCTCGCAGAAATCCCCCGAACGGCAGGGCAAGCTTGACACGCGGCCTGATTGTTCAAAGTACCCCACTCCCCCGCCGCCCCTCTCATCGAGCACAACCTGACGCTTATGAAATCTGGTGGAGAAGGGGGTCGGTGTCGGTTGCACCTCCTGAAAACATCAGGACACGCTTAGCGCAGCCAACGCATTCGGAGCTTTCTGCGAGCAGTGTTCGAGTCCAGAAAATTGCGTAGCAATTTTTGTCGACTTGCGCAGCAGCCGAATGTGGTGGCTGCGCTGTGTCCTTTTCAGGAGGTGCAACCGACATCGACCGGCACTGTGGCACAATCCAAAAACAATTAGCTCAAATCAGTGCTCGTCGTAAGACCCACGAGCAAGATTCTCGAAGCGGGTATGCTGCCCCATGAAAGCCAGGCGGCATGTACCAATAGGGCCGTTACGTTGCTTGCCGATGATGATCTCGGCGACACCCTTGTCTGGCGAGTCCTCGTTGTACACCTCATCACGATAAATAAACATGATGACGTCCGCATCCTGCTCGATCGCGCCTGATTCACGCAGATCCGAGTTGACCGGGCGCTTGTTGGGGCGCTGTTCCAGGGAGCGGTTGAGCTGCGACAGGGCCACCATCGGACACTGAAATTCCTTGGCGATGGCTTTGAGGCTACGGGAAATTTCCGAAATTTCTGCCGTGCGCCCATCAGAAGAGCCGGCCACCTGCATCAACTGCAGGTAATCGATCATGATCATGCCGAGGCCGCCGTTTTCCCGGTGCACACGTCGTGCCCGGCTGCGTATCTCAGTGGGCGTGAGCGCCGCAGTATCGTCGATAAACAACGGTACGTCCTTGAGCTTGTTTACTGCAGTGCTCAGCTTGGGCCAGTCTTCCTGCTCCAACTTACCATTACGGATGCGCGTCTGGTCAATACGACCGATGGACGACAACATACGAATGATCAGGGAGTCCGCCGGCATCTCCATACTGAACACCAAAATGGCCTTGTCCTGCGCCAGCACCGCGTTCTCCACCAGGTTCATGGCAAAACTGGTCTTGCCCATGGAGGGCCGACCCGCCACGATGACCAGATCTGACGGTTGCAGACCTGAGGTCATGCCGTCCAGGTCCTTGAAGCCTGTGGTGAGGCCGGTAATATCGCCGCCGGAATTGAACAATTCCTCAATGCGTTCTACCGCGCCCTTGAGCAGCGGGTTCACGCCTTGAGGGCCACCAGCCTTGGGGCCCTGCTCGGAGATCTGCATGATCAGCCGCTCGGCCTCATTGATCAACTCACCGGACGTGCGCCCTTCCGGGCTAAAGCCGCTCTCGGCAATTTCCTGTGCCGCCTCAATCAGCTTGCGCAGGCTGGCGCGCTCGCTGACCACCTGGGCATAAGCCCGGATATTGGAGGCACTGGGCGTATTTTGTGCCAGCTCGGCCAGGTAATTCAGCCCGCCTGCGGCTTCCAGCTCACCGCTGGCCTCCAGCTTGTCAGCCAGGGTAATGACATCGACCGGTTCTGACGCCTCAGCCAGGCGGGCAATCTGGTTAAAGATCAGCCGGTGGTCGGGCCGGTAAAAATCACTGGCGGTGACGGATTCAGCCACGGAATCCCAGCCATCGGCGGACAACAACAGGCCGCCCAGCACAGATTGCTCCGCCTCGACTGAGTGCGGGTGCATCTTGATGCGCGCGATGTCCTGATCTCCCGGATAGCGGAGCTCAGATACGTTACTGGGATATTCGGGATCAGACATGATCAGACAGGTTAATTATTTGGGCTACACAGAGTAACGAAATTTGCCCGCAGGCGCAGTATCGATCAACAAAAATCAGGCAATAAAAATGCACCGGCCATAACTGACCGGTGCATCATCGAATTAATCTATCCACTTACCTGTAGCAGGCAAGGCAGATACTTTATTCGGGAACTACTTCAATCGACACAAAGGCCGGTACATCACCGTGTACATGGATAACAACTTCGTATTCACCCAGTTCACGCAACGCACCTTCTGGCAGGCGCACTTCAGACTTGTCCACCTCACAACCGGCAGCTGTGACAGCCTCAGCGATATCGCGAGTGCCCACGGAACCAAACAGCTTACCTTCTTCACCGGCGTTAGCGCCGATTGAGATCAGGCTCAGTGCGTTGATTGCCTCTGCACGCGTTTGCGCAGCGGCAAGCGCAGCGGCAGCGGCAGCTTCCAGTTCAGCGCGACGCGTTTCAAATTCGGCAGTATTAACCGCGGTTGCAGGTACGGCTTTACCCTGTGGTATCAGGTAATTCCGACCAAAGCCGGCTTTTACGTCTACCTTGTCACCAAGGGCACCCAGGTTGCTGATGTTCTCCAGCAAAATGATTTCCATCTTACTTTCCTCTGTTAGGGGAGTCGCCTCCCACTACGTCAATTGTATTAGTGTTTGTCTTGGTCTTGCTCGTTCTGGTCTTGCTCGTCTTGTTCTATACCTTCGTCTTTCTTGTCGTGCTCACTGTCTACACTGACACTGCTGCCGGACTGTACAGCCCAGCGCTGGCGAAAATTGAACCAGCTGTCAGCGATAGCCGCAAACACAACCAAAAGCTTTACCGGGTCAAAGAACAGCCAGGCCACATAAAACCCGGTCAGCCATCCTTTACCCTGCCCACGCGCCTCGGCGCGGGCGTGTACCAAAGCCAACCCGGCAAAGGTCAGCGGTACCAAACAAATTATTGCCCAGGTGCGATAAGCCATGCCCAGACTGGACAGCGCTATCGCGCCCACCGCCAGCGCCATGCTGACCGTGGCCGGGTAGAACAGGGACTTAAACTCCCCGCCAAACCCGCCCGGGTTATACAGTGCGGCCTGCCAGTATCTGCCCAGCAGCAGGCACAATACCGAGGTCAGGGCCGTGCCAGCACCCAACATGCCAGCAATTTGCAGCGCATTGGGCCGGGGCAACACCACCGGGGTATCACCCTGGGACAACTGCTGCTCCAGTGCGGCCAGAAATTCACCAAAATAGATGACGATCTGGTCCAGATATTCACCGCCAAAGGCCATCAGGGCCAGGCCGGTTACACTACCTACAGCTACACTGGCCAATATCGCCAGTGACAGACTCACCGTATTGCGCAATACCAGGGCCAGAAACATCGTCCCGGCCAGCAGGGCCAGCGGCCCGCTGTCGCCAAATACATACAACAGCGTTCCAGAGGGCAGCAGCGCCCACAAAAACAACCAACCACCTGCACTGGCGCCCTTGCGCAAGGTAACCAGCGCTATTACGGCGGCGCTGATCCAACAGAACATCAGGCTTCCGGCACCAGCCACAGTAACCAGCAATGCCTGGAAACGGCCGCGCATCACGAATGCGGCTAAGCCCTGCAAACTACACCTTGCAAAACAAGTCCATCAAGACCGGCTTCCTTCAGGTTTTTCGCGACTTTAACGGATGCTTACTCGTGGGCATCCGTGTAAGGCAGCAAAGACAGGAAACGCGCGCGCTTCACAGCAGTAGCCAGCTGACGCTGGTACCTGGCTTTGGTGCCAGTAATACGGCTAGGTACAATCTTGCCGGTTTCGGATACGTACGCCTTCAGCGTTTCCAGATCCTTGTAGTCGATTTCCTTGGTGCCTTCGGCAGTGAAGCGACAAAACTTACGGCGACGGAAAAAACGTGCCATGGTAATACTCCTTCTATACTTCGATAGTCGTTACGGGGCGGGGAAGATTTACTCTTCACCGGCCTCTTTTGCTGCAGGCGCGCTGTCGGCCGCTGGAGCCTCTGCCACTGCAGCAGGTTTAACCTCCGCGGCGGCGGGTGCCGGTGCAGGTGCAGTCCTGGCGGTATCAGCAGCCTGGCGCTCTTCGTAACGGCTCTTGCGCTCGCGATTCTCTTTCTCAGCCTTCATGATGAAAGATTCTTCCAGCACAGACTCGTCGCGACGGATCACCAGATTACGGATCACAGCATCGTTGTAACGGAAAGTAGTGGTCAGCTCGTCCAGAGCGTCGTTAGACGCTTCGATATTCATCAGCACGTAATGTGCCTTATGAATTTTGTTGATCGGGTAGGCCAACTGGCGGCGGCCCCAATCTTCCAAACGGTGGACCTGGCCGCCGTCTTTCTGGATAACTGTGGTGTAGCGCTCGATCATGCCGGCTACTTGTTCGGACTGATCCGGATGGACCATAAATACGATTTCGTAATGTCGCATACGTAAGCTCCTTACGGGTTAATGCTACCCACTTCTTCAATAAGAATGGTGTAGCAAGGAGGATCGGCCATACCAGACGGCCGGGCAAATTTTGAGGGAGCGGATTCTACCTAGTTTGGGTGCAGGTAGCAAGAGGGTATATATGCCATCCACATAGGGTGTTTACCGATCGCCTGGTTAGCCCACTGCTACCCGCTGGCGCACTGCCTCAAACAGGCAAACACCGGTGGCCACCGAGACATTGAGGCTGCCGACTGAGCCGCCCATAGGCAGATGCACCAGATAGTCACACTGCTCCCGTGTGAGGCGCCGCAAGCCAACCCCTTCGGCGCCCATCACCAACGCTAACGACATCTTTAAGTCACTGTCGTATATGGATTTTTCTGACTCGCCCGCAGTGCCATATAACCATACCCCGCGCTCCTGCAAAGCCTTGAGCGTACGACTCAGGTTGGTCACTTTGACGAAGGGCACCACCTCTGCCGCCCCGCAAGCCACCTTGCGGGTAGTGGGGTTCAAATCGGCCGACTTATCCTTGGGCACTACCACTGCATCCACCCCCGCAGCATCGGCACTGCGCAGGCAGGCGCCCAGGTTATGTGGGTCAGTTACCCCATCCA
>JBALVO010000089.1:0-2336 GCA_036961445.1 Halioglobus sp. | reverse complement strand
TTGTCCTCACGCCCCTGCTGCACCCACAGGCGCTGCACTGACTTGGGGTTCTGGCGCAGCAGACTGTCGACCGCGTGTATCCCGTAGATGTACTGCATGACTACCTCTGTGCTCGCCGGTTAATGGTGCCGGCGCAGCCCCGTTTTACTTTTGGGTTTGGATTTTTCCTTGGGCTTGCCTGCGGCTTTGGAGCCTGGCTTTGCCGGTTGCTTCGCCGCCGGAGCTGCCTTGGCCCCCCCCCTTCTGGACGAGCTCTTGCGAGCCGGCTTTTTCCCTGCAGGACTTTTACGGCCCGGTCCATTGCCGCGCGAACCCTTATCACCTCCGCCTTTTTTACCAGCACCACCACGGGACTTGTTGACTTTGGATTTGCGCGGGGGCTGGCTGTCCACCATCTCCAGGTCGATTTTTTTGTCGTCCAGATCAACCCGGGCGACCTGCACCCGGACCCGACCACCCAGCTGGAAGCTACGCCCGCTGCGCTCACCGGTGAGACGCTGGTGCGACGCATCAAAATTATAGTAATCCCCTGGCAGGGCCGTGATGTGCACCAAACCTTCTATATAAAGGTCTTCCAGCTCCACAAACAGTCCGAAACTGGTTACCGCACTTATCACCCCGTTGAATTCGTCCCCCACATGCTCCTGCAGGTACTCGCACTTGAGCCAGGCCTGTACTTCGCGTGTGGCGTCGTCGGCGCGGCGCTCGGCCATGGAGCAATGCTCGCCAAATACCACCATCGCCGCAATGTCATAGGGGAAGATACTGGCCGGCGGAATGGGTTTAACGCCCCTGATCCGCTTCACCCCGATTCCTTTCTGCGCGGAACGCACCACATGGCGAATACCGCGGTGTACCAACAGGTCCGGGTAGCGGCGAATGGGAGAGGTAAAGTGCGCATAGGCCTGGTAATGCAGTCCAAAATGACCTTCATTTTCCGGCTGGTATACCGCCTGGCGCAGCGAGCGCAGCAGCATGGTCTGTATTACATTGGCGTCTTCGCGCTCGGTAATTTCCTGTAGCAATTGCTGGTAATGCACGGGGGTTGGCTTGACACCACCGGCCAGACCCAGGCCCAATTCGCCCAAAAATTTCCGTAGATTCTCCAGCTTTTCCTCGGTGGGCCCCTCGTGCACCCGATACAAAATAGGCACGGAATTAGCCTCAAAAAAGGCGGCGGCTGCGACATTGGCGCACAGCATGCATTCCTCGATCAGTTTGTGCGCATCGTTTCGTACCACCGGTACTATCGATTCGATTTTGCGCTGCTCATCAAAGATGATGCGCGTCTCCACGGTTTCAAAATCAATGGCACCACGTTTATCCCGGGCCAGGCGCAACACCTTGTAAAGGCTGTGCAGACGCTTCAAATCGGGCACCCGCTTTTTATCCACATCCGGGTGGGAGCCTTTTTCCAGCACTTCCCCAACCTGGGTATAGGTAAGGCGCGCATGGGAATGAATCACCGCCTCATAGAAGGCGAATTTGGTACGCTTGCCCGCCCGATCCAGCTCCATCTCGCACACCATCGCCAGCCGATCCACTGCTGGCTTGAGGGAACACAGGCCATTGGACAGTGCTTCGGGCAACATGGGTACCACACGCTCCGGAAAGTACACCGAAGTCGCACGCTTGGAGGCTTCCGCGTCCAGGGCAGAACCGGGCCGCACATAATGCGATACATCGGCAATGGCCACCCACAGACGCCAGCCACCCAGGGTGCGCTTTTCACAGTACACGGCGTCGTCAAAATCCCGGGCATCTTCGCCATCGATAGTGACAAAGGGCAACTTGCGCAGGTCGTGTCGGTTTTCCTTGTCGGCCTCCAGCGGCTCCGCTTCGAGTTGCCCCGCCTCGTCGACGACCGCCTCTGGCCACTCCCAGGGGATATCGTGGGAACGAATAGCCACATCGATCTCCAGCCCCGGATCCAGGTGATCGCCCAAAATTTCGCTGATACGCCCCTTCGCACCCAAATGCCGGGTGGGGTAGTCGGTAATCTCTGCGGTGACGATCTGACCGGAGAGCACCTTGCCCTTTTCGCTGGGCGGAATCAGTATCTGGTGGTTGATACGGCCATTGTCCGGAATCACGAAGCCGATACCGCTCTCCTCCTGATAACGCCCGACTATGCTGGTATTGGCCCGATGCAGTACCTCCACGACCTTACCTTCAGGTCGACCGCGACGATCCAGACCAGTGATGGTTACCAGTACTTCATCGCCGTCGAACACAAAGTTCATCTGGCGGGCACTAAGATAGACATCGTCACCCTCAGCCAGCGGTATCGCGAAACCATAGCCGTCCCGATGCCCCTGCACGCGGCAGTGCAGCAG
>JBALVO010000088.1:11262-15451 GCA_036961445.1 Halioglobus sp. | reverse complement strand
TATCCGCACATATTAAGGGCTCGCAGGTGGTTATTGTCAGTAATGAAACCGTTGCCCCGCTCTACGTTGGGCGCGTGCGAGACATATTGGGCCCGCGTAACTTGATCACCGAAGTGGTTTTACCTGACGGGGAACAGTACAAAACGCTGGATACGCTGGCCGGAATATTCGATCGGGTAATGGCGGAAAACCACAATCGTACAACGACTTTTATCGCCGTTGGCGGAGGAGTGGTGGGGGATATGACGGGTTTTGCGGCGGCCTGCTACCAAAGGGGGGTCGAATTTATTCAGGTACCCACGACTTTATTGGCTCAGGTTGACTCCTCGGTCGGTGGTAAAACAGCGGTCAATCATCCCCTGGGTAAGAACATGATCGGGGCGTTCTACCAGCCTCAGGCGGTGTTGATTGACACCAATACACTGCAGACCCTACCTGCCAGAGAGCTGTCTGCCGGGTTGGCAGAGGTGGTCAAATATGGTTTGATCAGCGACGAGCCGTTTTATCGTTGGTTGCAGGAGCAGATGCCGCGACTGCTGGCCCGTGAAGAAGCGGCCCTGGCGGAGGCTATTGAGCGCAGTTGCGCCAATAAGGCACAGGTGGTAGCAGCGGATGAAAGAGAAGGTGGTGTTCGCGCCATTTTGAATTTTGGGCACACGTTTGGTCACGCTATTGAAACCGCCCAGGGCTACGGTAATTGGCTGCATGGTGAAGCGGTAGCGACGGGCATGCTGCTGGCGATGGAGTTGTCGGCCGCGCGCGGGTGGATTCCCAGCGCTGAAGTGAAGAGCTTTCGGACGCTATTACTGGGCATGCATCTGCCGGTGCAGATTCCCGAGGATATGTCTGCCAGTACGTTTCTGGAGTTGATGGGCCGTGACAAAAAAGTAGTTGATGGTCGACTGAGATTGATACTACTCAAAGCGATAGGTGATGCCCGCATAATAGATGATGTCTCTGAGCTAGAGCTGACGGAACTGCTTCAAGCCGGCGGTTGATGCGCCTGTTCGGCGCGTTTGTCCACTACCGGTCAACTGTGTAAAATGAACTCCCCTTTTTGCCCGAGCTCTATCGCGGCGCCGGGCGTTTCCACGTAACTTTTTGTTTTTGTTTATTATTCTGGAAAAATTATGACCACAGGCCTATTTAGACCTGAAGAATTCCGTGACAATTGCGGCTTTGGTTTGATTGCACACACCTCTGGTGATGCCAGTCACCGCCTGCTGCAAACTGCTATTGAGTCGCTGACCTGCATGACCCACCGCGGCGGTATCGCGGCGGACGGAAAAACGGGTGATGGCTGTGGTCTGCAGATACAGATGCCAGATTCGTTGATGCGTACGTTAGCCCGGGAATGCTTTGCAACGGAATTGAGTGAAACCTACGGTGTGGGCCAGGTTTTCCTGAATAGAGATCCGCAGAGGGCGGCGGCGTCCCGTAAAACTACCGAACAGGCAATTACCGACCAGGGGCTAAACGTATTGGGCTGGCGGGTTGTGCCTATCGACGATTCTGTTTGTGGCGAGCTTGCCCTGGCTAGCATGCCCATCATTGAGCAGGTGTTTGTTGACGCGCCGGGCGTGTCTGAAGAGCAGTTATCCACGAAACTATTCGTGGCGCGGCGTAAGGCAGAAATGGCCAATGAAGGCGATGAAGATTATTACATTTGCACCCTCTCAGGACGGGTAATCGCTTACAAAGGCCTGGTAATGCCGGTGGATTTGCCACGCTTTTACCAGGATTTGAGCGATGAGCGCCTGGAAACGGCTATTTGTGTGTTTCACCAGCGATTTTCGACCAATACCATGCCGAAATGGCCTCTGGCCCAGCCGTTCAGGTTGCTGGCGCATAACGGCGAGATAAACACCATAGACGGCAACCGAAACTGGGCAGATGCGCGTACGGCGCGTCTTGAGACTGATCGCCTGCCTGACATAAAGGACATTGCCCCGCTGGTTAATCGCACCGGATCTGATTCTTCCAGCCTTGATAATATGTTGGATGTACTACTTACCGGTGGTGTGGAGATGGCCAGGGCCCTGCGTATGCTGGTGCCGCCGGCCTGGCAGAATATTGAATCTATGGACCCGGACCTCAAAGCCTTCTATGAGTATCATTCCATGCATATGGAGCCATGGGATGGCCCCGCAGGTATCGTGCTGACAGATGGTCGCTATGCGGTCTGCCTGCTGGACCGCAACGGCCTGCGCCCCGCGCGCTGGGTTAAAACCAAAGACGGATTTATCACTTTGGCCTCAGAAATTGGCACGCATGGCTACAAGAGCGAAGATGTCGTGGCTAAAGGTCGTGTTGGGCCTGGCCAGATTCTCATGGTGGATACGCATACCGGTGAACTGCTGCAGAACGATGAAATTGATAATCGCCTGAAATCCCGTCAGCCCTACAAGCGCTGGTTGAAGGAAAAAGCACAGCGTATCGAGGGTACTTTCGGTGGCGAAATGGCCGCGGGAATCGAGCGTGAGCAGCTCAATAGTTACATGAAAATGTTCCAGGTCAGCTTTGAGGAGCGCGACCAGGTGCTGCGTCCACTGGCAGAGTCGGGCAACGAAGCGGTGGGCTCCATGGGGGACGATACCCCGATGGCCGTGCTCTCCCGGCAGGAGCGTGCCCTTTATGATTATTTTCGGCAAAAATTTGCGCAGGTGACCAACCCGCCTATCGATCCGCTGCGAGAGACCATCGTGATGTCGCTGGAGACGGTCCTCGGCGGAGAGAAGAATGTCTTCATGGAGGGTCCGGAACACGCAAATCGAGTCATTCTAACGTCACCAGTACTGTCCCAGGGCAAATTTACCACCTTGATGCAGCTGGATCGCCCTGGCTTTGTGATCGAAAAAATCGACTGTACCTATAAGCCGCAGCAGAAAGACCTGAAGCAGGCCATTGAGTCTATTGTGGCAGTGGCAGAGCAGGCCGTGCGTGATGGCAACACGATCCTGGTGCTGTCTGATCGAGCGATAAGCAGGGATTCTCTGCCGATTCACAGTTTGTTGGCAACAGGGGCGATACATCACCATTTGATCAAGCAGGGGCTGCGTGTCGATGCAAATATCATTATCGAGACCGCCAGTGCACGCGACTCCCATCAGATTGCCTGTCTGCTGGGTTTCGGTGCCACCGCTGTGTATCCCTATCTTGCGTACAGTGTGCTGGAGGAGCTGATTCGCAGTGGTGAAGTGCTGGGCGAACCCAGTGCCTGCTACAAGAATTATCGCAAGGGCATCAACAAGGGTTTGCTCAAGATCATGTCCAAAATGGGCATATCGACAGTCGCCTCTTATCGTGGCGCCCAGCTATTTGAGGCGGTGGGCCTGGCTAGAGAGGTTGTAGACCTCGCCTTTTGTGGCGTTGCCTCGCGTATTCAGGGCAGCGGTTTCCTTGAGTTGGAACAAGAATTGAAGACCCTCAGTGGCCGCGCATGGTCCCTGCGCAAGGGTATTGAGCAGGGTGGCTTGCTCAAATACGTACACGGTCAGGAATATCACGCGTTTAATCCGGACGTGGTAATGACCCTGCAGCAGGCCGTTGCCAGCGGTGATTACGCGGTGTATCAACGTTATGCCAGACTGGTTAACGAGCGCCCGATCGCCACCTTGCGAGACCTGCTCGGCCCGGTGGAAGCGGCTCAACCGCTTGCTCTGGATGAAATTGAACCCATCGAAAATATCCTTCCGCGTTTTGACTCGGCGGGTATGTCTCTGGGGGCACTGAGCCCTGAAGCGCACGAAGCGCTGGCAGCAGCGATGAACCGCATGGGCGCCCGCTCGAACTCGGGAGAGGGTGGCGAAGATCCCGAGCGCTTTGGCACTGAGAGAATGTCCAAGATCAAACAGATCGCTTCGGGGCGCTTTGGCGTGACCCCACACTATCTGGTGAATGCGGAGGTACTGCAGATCAAGGTAGCCCAGGGAGCGAAACCCGGCGAGGGCGGCCAGCTTCCAGGTGGCAAGGTGAACGAACTGATCGCGCGTCTGCGGCATTCGGTGCCGGGGGTGACACTCATCTCCCCGCCGCCACACCACGATATTTATTCTATCGAAGATCTGGCGCAGCTGATTTTTGATCTCAAACAGGTCAATCCACAGGCTCTGGTTTCGGTAAAGCTGGTGTCAGAGCCGGGCGTGGGCACGATCGCTGCCGGTGTGGCCAAGGCCTATGCTGACCTTAT
>JBALVO010000088.1:0-11162 GCA_036961445.1 Halioglobus sp. | reverse complement strand
ATGGTGGCGTTGGGATGTAAGTACTTACGTATCTGCCACCTCAATAACTGTGCGACCGGTGTCGCCACGCAAAATCAGAAACTGCGTGATGATCATTTCAACGGTACGGTGGAAATGGTGGTAAATTACTTCACTTTTGTGGCCACAGAAACTCGGGAGTGGCTGGCCCGCCTGGGGGTTCCCTCGCTTGAGGCATTGATTGGGCGCACGGATTTGCTGGAATGCTTACCTGGCGATACCCAAAAGCAGGGCAAACTTGATCTCAGCCCGATTCTGCACAAGGATGCGAGCTCAGCAGGGCAACCGGAATTTTGCCAGGTAAACTCCAACGACCCCTTCGACCAGGGTTTGAAGGCGGAGCAGATGGTGGCGGCCACGTTGCCGTCCATTGAGGCGCGGTCCGGCGGTGAGTTTGATTTTACCGTTACCAACTGCGACCGTTCTATCGGTGCTCGTCTATCCGGTGAAATCGCCCGCCGCTATGGGAATACGGCTATGGAGACCAAGCCTGTCATCCTGCGACTGACCGGTACAGCGGGCCAGAGCTTTGGCGTGTGGAACGCGGGTGGCTTGCATATGTACCTCGAGGGTGACTCCAACGATTACGTCGGTAAGGGCATGGCCGGTGGCAAACTGGTGGTCTACCCACCCCGCAATAGTGAATTCAAGTCCCAGGACACCACAATTATTGGCAACACCTGCTTGTATGGTGCGACGGGCGGCAGGTTGTTGGCCGCTGGTATCGCCGGTGAGCGTTTTGGCGTGCGCAATAGCGGTTGCCGCGCAGTGGTTGAAGGGGCAGGTGACCACTGCTGCGAATATATGACCGGCGGCACTATCACTGTGCTGGGTCCCACCGGAGTCAATTTCGGAGCGGGTATGACCGGTGGCTTTGCCTATGTGCTGGATCAGGATCGCAGCTTCATCGACAAGTACAACAGCGAGCTGGTGGAAATTCACCGCGTTAGCGCCGAATACATGGAGCCCTACCGTAACCACCTGCGTAACGAGATAAGAGAGTTCGCAGCCGAGACCAGTTCTGAGTGGGGCGAGCACCTGTTGGATAATTTCGAAGATTATGTGGGTAAATTCTGGTTGGTCAAACCGAAAGCGGCGGATCTGGATCGATTATTGTCGCGCTTGCGCAATACAGACTAGACGCCGGGAGTCAGGAATAATTTATGAGTAATCGCTTAGCGAATGATTTCCAGTTTATTGATGTGGGCCGTGGCGACCCGGACAAGAAAGACATGCAGTCACGCAAACACGAATACGTGGAGATTTATGACCCGTTCACCAAGGACCAGGTGGCCGAGCAGTCCCACCGCTGCCTGGAGTGCGGCAATCCTTATTGTGAATGGAAGTGCCCGGTGCACAATTTCATTCCCAACTGGCTGAAGTTGGTCACCGAAGGCAATTTATTTGAGGCGGCCGAGCTGAGCCACCAGACCAATACCCTGCCGGAGGTTTGTGGCCGGGTCTGCCCGCAGGATCGCTTGTGTGAGGGCGCCTGTACCCTGAACGATGGCTTCGGTGCTGTCACTATTGGCGCCTCAGAGAAATATATTACCGATACCGCGCTGGCTATGGGTTGGCGCCCGGATCTTTCGCATGTTGTGGCCACTGGCAAGAAGGTGGCTATTATCGGGGCCGGACCAGCAGGACTTGGCTGCGCTGATGTTCTGACACGCAATGGCGTGCAGCCAGTGGTGTTTGATCGCTACCCGGAAATAGGGGGCCTGCTCACCTTTGGTATCCCCGAGTTCAAGCTCGAGAAACAGGTAATGACCCGCCGCCGTGAGATTTTCGAGGGCATGGGCATTGAATTTCGCCTCAATACTGAGGTGGGTAAAGACATCAGCATTGACGAAATTTTGCAGGAATACGATGCCGTGTTTATGGGCATGGGGACATACACTTACATGCGCGGCAATTTCCCCGGTGAAGACCTGCCTGGCGTGTACGAGGCTTTGCCATACCTGATTGGCAACGTAAACCACAATCTGGGTTTTGAGCAGAATTCGGAAGATTATGTAAACCTCAAAGGCAAGCGTGTGGTGGTGCTTGGCGGTGGCGATACGGCAATGGATTGCGTGCGTACCGCAGTTCGCCAGCAGGCTGATCACGTGATTTGCGCGTATCGGCGTGATGCGGAGAATATGCCTGGTTCGCGCCGGGAAGTAAAAAACGCCATGGAAGAGGGCGTGGAGTTTCTTTACAATCGCCAGCCTATTGAGGTGGTGGAATATTTTGGCCAGGCCTGTGGTGTGAAGACGGTGCAGACTGCGCTGGGCGAAGCGGGAGCTGATGGCCGGCGTCGACCGGAGCCCATAGTCGGCAGTGAGACGGTAATGGAGGCAGATGCCGTGATCATCGCTTTTGGTTTCCAGCCCAATCCGCCGAAGTGGTTTGGCGATATCAGTGTCCAAACCAACGATTGGGATGGCGTAATAGCCGAGGAATTCCAGCCATTCAAATTCCAGACTACCAACCCCAAGATTTTTGCCGGGGGTGATATGGTGCGTGGCTCTGACCTGGTGGTAACCGCTATCTGGGAAGGGCGACAGGCGGCAGAAGGCATTCTGGATTACCTCGAGCTGTAGCTACTGGCCTGATAAATTCACAACAACGCTAAACCCGGAACAAGGCTAAGCCCCCATGACTGAACTCAAGAACGATCGCTTTCTGCGTGCCCTGCTGCGCCAACCAGTGGACCGCACCCCGGTATGGATGATGCGCCAGGCGGGGCGTTACCTTCCTGAGTATCGCGCCACGCGCCAGCAGGCTGGTTCTTTTCTAGATCTTTGTAAGAATGCCGAACTGGCCTGTGAAGTGACCATGCAACCGTTGCGCCGTTACCCCATGGATGCGGCTATTTTATTTTCTGATATTCTCACCGTGCCTGACGCGCTGGGCCTGGGGCTCTATTTTGAGGAAGGTGAAGGTCCCCGTTTTCGCAAAACCGTGCGCAGTGAGGCTGATCTTGCCGGTTTGCAGAGCATCAAGGCAGAGGATGACCTGGGCTACGTGATGTCTGCGGTGCGCACTATACGCCATGAGCTCAACGGACAAGTTCCGCTGATCGGCTTTTCCGGTAGTCCCTGGACCCTGGCGACTTATATGGTCGAGGGCGGGTCATCCAAGGATTTTGCCCATATCAAGACGATGGCCTATGACCAGCCGGAGTTGATGCATCAGTTACTATCACTGTTGGCGGATGCGGTAGCGGATTACCTGGTGGCACAGGTGAATGCGGGTGCCCAGGCATTGCAGATTTTCGATACCTGGGGTGGCAGTCTCAGTGCTGCAGGGTATAAAGAATTCTCGTTGAAATATATGCAGCGCATAATTTCGCGTCTGCCAACGGAGGCCGATGGGCGCAAGGTGCCGGTCATCGTATTTACCAAAGGCGGCGGTCAGTGGTTGCATGCGATTGCTGAATGCGGAGCACAGGCTGTGGGTATCGACTGGACCACCGATATAGGCGTAGCCCGGAGTTTGGTGGGAGATCGTGTTGCCCTGCAGGGCAACATGGACCCGAGCATGTTATTTGCTTCGCCCCAGCGTATTCGCAGTGAGGTGGAGTCAATCCTCGCTGCTTACGGCCACGGTACAGGGCACGTGTTCAACCTCGGTCACGGTATTACGCCGGGTGTTAACCCGGATCACGTGACCGCTTTTGTCGATGCCGTGCAGGAATTCTCGCCACAATATCATCAGGCGAACTGATAAGCGCGTAGTCGGCTGGCTGTTTATCTAGCCGGCTTCGCGTTTTGCTGCGGCAACCTCGTCACAGCAAAAATCGTGATCCATCTCCAGTGCCGGCTGATCCGACGCCGGGCGGCCAACGACCTTGGCTGGCACTCCTGCCACTGTGGTGTGGGGCGGTACATCTTCGAGTACCACGCTGCCGGCACCCACCTTGGCGCCAGCGCCAACGCAAATATTCCCGAGAATTTTGGCGCCGGCACTGATTAGCACACCATCGCAAATTTTTGGGTGACGGTCGCCTTCATCCTTGCCAGTGCCGCCCAGAGTGACGGATTGCAATATGGATACATTGTTACCCACTACGGCTGTTTCACCGATGACCAGGCCGGTGGCGTGATCCAGCATAATGCCCTGCCCCATGCGCGCCGCAGGGTGTATGTCTACCCCAAATTCAGCGGACATGCGATTCTGGAAGAACAAGGCCAGGGATTCGCGCCCATGATTCCACAGCCAATGCGCCACTCGCTGCGTTTGCAGGGCGTGAAAGCCTTTAAAGTATAAAAACGGGATATACAGCTCGTGACAGGCAGAATCCCGCTCTTCTACCGCTAGCAGGTCGGCGCGCACAGCCTCACGGATGGAGGCATCGCTATCGAGCACCTCGAGCATCACCTCTCGTAGCAATAAAGACGATGCCGTAGGGCTGTCCAATTGGCTGGCCAGATGAAAACTCAATGCCAGTTCCAGCCTCGCATGGTTGAGAATCGTGGCGTGCAGGAAGCTGGCAAGGATTGGCTCCTCGCTGGCGTGCAGGGCAGTCTCCTGGCGAATTCTATCCCAAATGGGATCGTTGTTAGTCAGTGGCATTGAGGCACACCTCCATATTGACCCGACACTTTAGCCTATAACACTTATTTCGTCACGGCGGCGCATTGCTCGTGAATGCCCATAGCTCGTGGCCGCTCTGGCGGTATTTCGTTTCAAACAAGGTCAAGTCCGGCCCTGCTGGCACTCTGGCGATGCGCCCATGACACCCGGCCAGGTGCATGGCAGTGCCAAACTCTTCTACATAGACCTGCCAGTTCGAGCGCAGTTCAATCTCGCCTCGATGGATCCCGCCCATAGAGGTGTATTCGGTAGCGGGTTGCGTCTGCCCTGCGCGGCCTGCCAACTGTAATAGCCATACAAAACTGGCGTGCCCGTGTACCCGTCGTTGCAGGTGTTTAGCCTTGGGCCACGGGTTGGGGTAGAGCAAGTAGTGGTAATCAGTAGTGAGACCCTGTTCTACCAGCAGTTGCCAGATATCTTCGCAGTCTGCCTGCAGCAGGATGTAATTGTGGCCAGCACCGGTTGGGTGTTTGCCCAGTCGCTGCGCTGACTTGTCTATTCCCACCACCAGGTGGTCTGGGTGGCGCTGCGCCAGTAGCGCAGTGCTGTGGCCGGTGCCGCAAAAAGAGTCCAGCACCAGCGCGCGGGGATTCGCGGTGATCTGAGCCATCAGGCGCTCAAACGCAGCGAGATTATGCGCTGCTACTGGTTTACGAAATTCGCATCTCAGGTGTTTCTGCACTACCGCCGCTAGTGCAGGGTGCATGTGACGCTGGTTGCTGCTGACCTGTCGAGATTCGGTTTGCAAGAGAGCTGGATTCCTTCGAGGCTGAGTGCACCATTCAGCGCAGATTTGATGTTAGTCACCACCGCTGCGATCATAAGCGGTGACACTATCCATATCCAGTTCAAAACATAAGGCGATTTGATGCGCGAAGACTTGCGACCCTATTGGGTGAAGAAGTGCTACCTGAAGCTGCGGCTCTGGTATACAGAATATTATTTACGGCCTGAGTGTGAATATCTCGGCCCACACCATACGGTGATGAAGCCCTGGTATGTGCAGATTTCTGGTAACAATATTCGTATCGGTCAGTGCTTTACCGCTATCGGTGAGCCCGGTAACCGGGTCGAGCTGGGTGTCTGGGGTCGCGCAGAGGGCGAGGGTCGCATAGAGATTGGCGATTGCGTTCTGATGAGTCCTGGTTCACGCATTAGTGCCAGCGATGAGATCGTGCTGGGCAATGGAGTGATGTTGGCGAATGGTGCGTATATCACCGACTCAGATTGGCACACAATTTATGATCGGACTGTTCGCGATGAACGTCCTACACCGGTGCACATCGCTGACAATGTCTGGCTGGGGGATCACTGTACCGTGCTCAAGGGTGTCACTATCGGAGAAAACAGTGTGGTGGCCGCCCGGGCAGTCGTTACCAGAGACGTGCCTGCCAATGTTGTTGTTGCCGGAAACCCGGCGAAGGTGGTCAGGGAGCTGGATCCGGAGCGCGGCTTTACCACGCGGATGGATTATTTTTCTGACCCGGTCGAGCTGGAGCGTTTTTTCGACGCGATTAACGCGCAGGTACTGTCCGGGAATAGCTTCTGGCGGTGGCTTTGGTCAGTTGTTTATCCAGGCTCCCGTTTGCCCTGATACCGAGGGTGTTCTTGCCGCCGCTGCGCTACAGCAACTGTAAGGGCTCTTCCTGCAGAGCAAACAATTGCTCGCGCAGTTCCAGCACGTGGTCGGCCCAGTAGCGCTCAGTGTTAAACCAGGTGAAACTGCGGGGAAAAGCAGGGTCTGTCCAGCGGCGCGCCAACCAGGCTGCGTAGTTGACCAGGCGCATGGTGCGCAGGGCTTCTATCCAGCGTATCTGGCGCGGGTCAAAGTCACAAAACTCGGAATAGCCCTCAACCAACTCTGACAGTTGTAACTGCCGGTCGTGGCGGTCGCCGTTGAGGAACATCCATAGATCCTGGATCGCTGGAGCGGTGCAGCAGTCGTCCAGGTCGACAAAATGCGCCGTGTCATCGCGCCATAAAATATTGCCAACATGGCAGTCGCCGTGCACGCGGATCACGTCTTGTGGGCGAACCTCACTATAAATGGACTCAACGGCTGTTTGCAGATCAGCGGTGAGGGTCTCGTATGCCGGAATCAGCTCCCTGGGAATAAAGCCACCGAGCAGAAACTCGCGGTTTGTCGATAGCATACGATCAACGGCTATTTCTTCCCGGTGAACAAATTTCCCTGCCCGACCTACCCCGTGGATGCGCCCCACGGTTCTTCCCAGCACCAATATGTTGTCCAGGTTATCCAGTTCCGGGGGATAACCACCGCGGCGCTCGAACAAGGCAAAACGGAAGCCTTCATAGGTGTGCAGGGTGTTTCCGCTAGCATCGACCATTGGCGCTACCACGGAGATCTCGGCATCTCGCAGCTCCAGGCTGAACCGGTGCTCTTCGTGTATTTGCGCGTCACTCCAGCGTTCGGGGCGGTAAAATTTTGCGATGAGTGGCACGCTGTCTTCTATTCCCACCTGGTAAACCCGGTTTTCATAGCTGTTCAGGGCCAGTAATCGGGCATCGCTCAGGTAACCTGCCGATTCCACCGCATCGATCACCATATCCGGGGTAAGCCTGTCGTAGGGGTGAGTATTCATGGGTAGTCTGCTGCCTCCGTGAGCAGCGCGGCACTTTTGATCTGGGCAAATAACTGGTCGCCGGGCTTTAATTGTAGCTCGGCAGCCGATTTACGCGTGATACGCGCGAGCAGGTATTGTTCACCAATGGACAGCCTCAGCAATAGTCGAGCGTTGCCGCTATGCTCCAGTTCACTGATAGTGACCGCGAGAATATTCAATATGCTGCTGCCGTGAGGGCGCTGTCGACAGACGCTGACATCCCTGGCCGGGATGCGCAAACGGCGCAACTGACCCGGTGCCTGGGGCAGATGACTGACAAACAATTGCTGGCCTTCCAGGTGTAGTTCAGTCAGGCCGAACTCCTCGTCATGCTGTGTGATCTCGGCCATGACAATTGCGGCGGCCTGTTCTTCATGGGACAGGCGGGTGTCCAATTGGCTGCACAGTGTAAGCAAGGAGCCCTGATCTACCAATTTGCCCTGATCCAATAACACCAGGTGATCTGCCAGATGGCTGACTTCTTCAATGTCGTGGCTAACATACAGCATGGGTAAATCCAGTTCATCCGCGAGGCGCTGCAGGTAACCCAGGCACTGGGCGCTGGCGGCATGATCCAGATTGGCCAGTGGTTCGTCCAGTAGCAAAATTTGTGGTGCACTAAGTAGCGCCCGAGCAATCGCCACCCGTTGTTTCTGCCCTGCGGACAAGGTCTGCACGCCGCGCGCGAGCAGGTCCGCCAGCTCCAGCCATGCGATGACTTTTGCCGCAGTGATATCCCCTGCCTGGGTGCGGCGGGTCTGGGCATAGTCGAGGTTTTGTTGCACGTTGAGGTGGGGAAACAGACGAGCATCCTGAAATACATAGCCGACGCGGCGCTGCCAGGGCGGGGTGAATTGTTTCCCACGCTGCCAGGTTTCGTCGCGAAAGCGCAGCATACTATCCGGCCCGGGCTTTCTCAGTCCTGCGATACAATCGAGCAGGGTGCTCTTGCCGCTGCCGCTGGGTCCATATACGGCGGTAATACCGCGCGCTGGAATTGTGCAATCCAGTTGCAAGTTAAAGCCCTGGTCTCCGGGGCAGTTTATGCGCAGCTCGAGATCGCTCACGCCTGCACTCGCCAGCTGCTATGCCGATCACTGCGGTAGAGAAAAAACAGCAGGATCAGGGAAAATGCCACCAGCGCACCGGCCAGCCGATGCGCCTCTGCAAATTGCAGGGATTCCACGTAGTCGTACAGCGCGATGGACAATACCTGGGTTTCCCCGGGGATATTGCCACCGATCATCAGCACCACGCCGAATTCCCCCACCGTGTGGGCAAACCCCAGGCTGGCGGCGGTAACAAAGCTGCGTCTGCTCAGAGGTATCACCACGGATCGGAATTGGTCCAGAGGGCTGGCACCCAGGGTTGATGCGGCTTGTAGCATGCCATTGGGAACCCGCAAGAATGCCGCCTGTAAAGGCTGTACCACAAAGGGCAGGGAGTAAATGACCGAGCCGATTACCAGCGCACTGAAGCTAAACGCCAGTTGAGTTCCGGTAAGTTGTTGCCACAACTGTCCCAGGCCGGTATCAGGTGCAAATAACAACAATAGGTAGAAGCCCAGTACCGTGGGCGGCAGGATGAGGGGCATGGCAACCAATGCCTCCAGCGCAGCGGAGAAATTGCTGCGGTGTCGCGACAGCCACCAGGCCAGCGGTGTGCCAACAATCAGCAGTAGCACAGTAGTGATTGAGGCCAGGGCGATGGTTATATAAATCGCGTCCAGCTCTGTGTTACTCAAGGGCAAGGTTCATAGCCGGCGTTGGTTATCAGTGAGCGCACCGTATCACTTCTGATCCAATTCAGGTAGGTATCCACCGCAGCGCTGCGCCTGAGCACTGCGACCTGTTGTTCCAGGGCATGGTGCCAGTTCTGAGGTACCGGCGTGGCAGTGTCGGGTCCAATGGCACGTGGTAGCAGCGCCAGGTCTACTGCCCCGCTATGCCAGAATTGATAGGCCTGCACAACGTTAGTGCCGCGCACCAACTTGCGCGCATTACCGGTCTGAAATTCGGCCCTTGCGAGGACTTGCATAGCGGCGCTGCCGTAAGGCGCGGTGACCGGGTTGGCGATCGCCAGATTGAGGTCGGGGTCAGCCAGTTGTGCCAGTGCGCCGTTGCCGCCCGCCAATACCAGACTACCCCGGGCATAGCAGAACGCATTGCCCTGAGTTAATCCGTCGGCCACCAGTTTCTGTGGCGTCTCTCGATCTGCGGCAAAAAACAGATCAAAGGGCGCACCGTGCCGGATTTGACTGTATAACACCCCGGTAGAGGCGCTGCTGAGGGTCACTCGCCGCCCGGTTTCCGCTTCGAACAGGGTACTGATCTGCTGTAAGGTGGCCTTGAAGTTGGCGGCGACTGCAATGCGGATCGGTTCGCTGCCCCATGCAGGACTCACCAGCAGTAGTATCAGCAGTGCAGTGCAGCGCATAAAAGGCTCCGGGTGGATGTCAAAGTTTCACGGTCCTGGGGCTGGAGTGCGTGCCAGACACCATACCTCGATATGGCTGGCCCCGGCGGCGCGCAATGTCCCGGCCATAGCAGAGGCGGTTGCTCCTGTGGTCAAAACGTCGTCCACAATGGCAATCCGCAGGTTGTCACAGGGCCGACACACTGTAAAGGCGCCGCGCAGATTACTGGCTCGTTGCTTGGCGTTGCTGGCGGATTGCGCTGCCGTAGCCCTTACGCGCCGAACCAGCCGGCGCTCCAGCATGCTGGGCGCCAGTGCCGGGTGGCGCGAGCATAGCTGCTGACACAACAGGTCTGACTGGTTGAAACCTCGATGCCATAGCCGGCGCCAATGCAGGGGTACGGGAATGATCAGGTCCACCGGGGTGAGATTCGACAAATGTCGCAGCCACAAAGAGGCCAGCAGTGGGGTGAGTCTGGTCGCTCCGTGATACTTCCACTGGTGGATAATGTAGGCCAGTTGCTCATCGTACAGCCAGGGCGCGATCACCCTCTGGAACGCAGGCGGCGACTGCAGGCAGGCTCCGCAAACACGCAACGTGGTGTTATCGGGCAATGGCGGCAAGGGGATGGCGCAGCGTCGACAGCAAACGTGATTGGCTTGCAGCCCCCCCTGACAGTCAAGGCACAAGGGAACGGGCTGACGACTGTGCAGGCCGCACAGGATGCAATAGTGCGGGAATAGATTGGCAAGTACGGTTGCAGTAATCTTGTTAACCAAGATTTGGCATATTGGTTGACAGATTTGATGCTGACAGTATCATGTGATTCTCCGTATTTGTTGAATATCTCCCGGTGAACTATGTGCTCAGCAATCGCAGCAAGGCAGAGTGAATCTGCTGCTCTAACGCAAACACTCTCAAGAGGCCATGATATCCGTCACGACTGGTCCCGGCAGGAAGTTCAGGCACTGTTCGCGCTGCCTTTCAATGATCTGCTGTTTGCCGCACAGACCGTTCACCGTAAGTATTTTGACCCAAATCAGGTGCAGGTGAGCACCTTACTTTCCATCAAAACCGGCGCTTGTCCGGAAGACTGCGCCTACTGTCCCCAGAGCACCCGCTACGATACCGGGCTGGAAGTGGAAAAACTGATGGCGGTAGAGAAGGTATTGGAGCAAGCCAGAGCCGCTGTGGCGTCAGGCGCCACACGGTTCTGTATGGGAGCAGCCTGGCGCTCGCCAAAGTCGCGGGATATGCCCCATGTAGTTGCCATGGTAAAAGGCGTGCGTGCGCTGGGTCTGGAAAGCTGCATGACACTGGGCATGTTGACCGAAGGGCAGGCTGGCGAATTGGCCGAGGCCGGTCTCGATTATTACAACCATAACCTGGACACCTCACCGGAATATTACGGCGCTATCATCACCACGCGTAAATACCAGGATCGATTGGAGACCCTGGATCATGTGCGCAATGCGGGGATGAAGGTGTGTAGCGGCGGCATCGTGGGTATGGGCGAGGGCCAG
>JBALVO010000087.1:0-15503 GCA_036961445.1 Halioglobus sp. | reverse complement strand
CAAGGTTCAGCGTCCATTCGCTCAATTCTTATGTTTCAGGCCCCAATACTACTTGGGGAACAAAAGACTAAAACTTACTTTAAGCGTCCACTCAGGCACACCAGGGTTATCATCTACCGGGTTATAGTATGCCGCACCAAAAATATTGGCAGCCTGCTTTCCAAAATGAACGACCTTCCCAACTCTAGGGCCAATAGGTAAAGTCCATTTATCAGTCGTGTCATTATATGTCCACGGAACGTCCTGCAAGCCAACGTACCAACCGCCGGGTAAGAACTTATTGAAAATAGGTTGAATATTAAGCTGAGCTACATTTTCTCGATCATCCTCCCCAGCAAAATTCCAAAGACCATAGAACATAACACCAGACATTTGCCCTTTGGTTTTCATATTCACATAAACCACTGCAGGACCCGCAGACCACTGCTCACTACCAAGCTCATCCTCTGTGGCTGTAGGCATGCTTAGGGCTGGCCCAATACCAAGCATCTGACCTTTAAGGCCAAGCTCAGGCAAACCAAAGAAGAGAGAAACTGTATCGCCAATACCACTCTGCGTACCAACACCTGGCAAATCAGGTGACCTGATATAGGGGACTGTTGTTCTTGTAATCATTTTAGGCATGAACTTAAAAGGGAGATCCACCGGTATTACAGGCTGAATGATCCCAACGCTTGTGTGGCCATCCATATCATAAACGTTGCCACTATATTGAAATTGATTTTGTACCTGAATCATATCGCCTATTGGGTTAGTCGCTTTAGACGCAAGCGATTCATGGTGCGCATCAGATCCATGGCCCTCAGGAGGGTTGCTGGACGCATGCGCCTCATGGTCCTCAGTTCCAGGCCCAGAAAGTGTAGCCGCAGGTTCTTCACTTGCCATAGCGCCCAATGAAATTGCAGCTGCCAATACACTTATTGAAATTTGTTTTTTCATCTCCCCACCCCAACTTTAGTTTCAAAGCCGTAAACCTGCGGTGAGTCCTGCAAGCGAAATTGAATAAGGTTTGAGACCGGGTTAGTCGCCGCCTCACCGAGTTCAGCAGCAAACGCTGCTTGACCAATAGCTATTACTCCGAAGAAACAAGTAGTTATGGCCAGTAGGCTTGCTTTGTAATTCATATTTACTCTTCCTTATTTTTAGTAATTCGCATATTGATCAAGTGACGAGACCACCCACATAACAACGCTCCGTGTAATATTGCTATTCAAGCCCAAGTTTAGTAGATGTTTTTTAACAATCAATGTTGTGGCAGGTACTGACAAGTTAACTTGAAGGCTTGGGCTTGGGCTTGGGCTGGGACTACACAATTAACCCTAAAGCGCCAGAAATCTGTTAGTTATCCACCACTTTTGTAGCGGGTTATCAGTATAAGGCGCAGTAAAACACCACCTCTCCAAGAAAGAATAAGTTAACTTGTCAGTACCTGATGGAGGCCAGTCTTTTTTGTCCAAAACCAAAATAGTCAAATGAAACGCTTATTACAATGTTCAATAAAGTCACCCCCCCCCCAGCAAACTATAGCTACGATTTTTGTACTACCCTTAAGTTAGTAAAACTACAAATGAGAATGAGACATCTAGTGGCTGAGTCTGATGAGTCAAGGTTTACTATCATAGATTCCACTGACCTGGGTCACTGCGTGGGCGGCTTGGATATGCATGTGAACCAGCTTGCCAACGGCAACGTTCACAGCCTTATTCGTAATATTGAACTACCGGGCCTCAATGTCTACGATTGCCGCTGGGGCACGGCTTGCCAAGTGACCGGACAATTTCCCAGCGACTCGGTCATGCTGAAGGCCATAGTCACAAACGACGGGGCCGGCGTACGCTGGTGCGGTAGTAGACTTACTCATGGGGTGTTCGCCATCGCCTCGTCAGAAAAGCAAATAGAATTCAGTGTCGATCAGTGGGCCCACACCGTGGGCATTCTTATTCGACCAGGTTTACTTCAACAAACCTGCGGATCTGAGGTGGTGGATTTTATTCATACGCACCAAAACGTTTGTTTCGATACTCAATCAGGTTCGGCCCTGGTAAAGCTGGTTCTCGACCTTGTCCAATTCTTCGAAACCCAGCCGCTGATGCTGAAGCAATCTGTGATTTACACCATGACCCGCTTGCAACTGCTGCAGGCTTTGAAAGAGTCTTTCGCAGGTATGTTACAGGAAGATGAGAGTACGCCGAGTATCCGGGAGAAGGCCTTCGATGCGGCAATTCCTCATGTGAAACAGGCGAGGCAGCATACCAGTGCCCGGCAGCTGTCAGAGGCGACAGGGGTCAGCCAAAAGACCCTCGAAGTGGCCTTTAAAGAGTGTATTGGCATAACCCCCGGCAGGTATCTGCTGCTCACCCGTCTCAACGACGCGCACCGTCAACTGGTAGATAGCCGAGCAGTTGAATCGTCCGTGACACAGATAGCGAGAGACTGTGGCTTCACTCATCCCGGTCGTTTCAGCTGTGCCTATCGACAACTCTTTGGCGAGCTTCCCTCGCAAACTATGGGCCGCTCAAGACGGCTCGATTGAAGGGCTCTTCAAACCCCTCTTCTTGGTTCACGGCGACGGATCGCTTTGACAAAAGTTCAATAATTGAACGAAGTTCGATTTTTGTCATATTTTTATCAAAAAAAAACATCTACCTTAAATTAAGGCTGAATGGTCATGTCTTTTTGTTAGCGACACGCTGGCATGTAAGTTCGCAACAAAATTTCAAATCTGGGTAACAACCTTTATAACTTGTAGGAGCAAAGATTCATGTCCAGACCGACAGTGGTTGAGTATGCCGTAGATCGGCTCGCCAAGCTGGGTATTACCGAATGTTTTGGTATTCCCGGTGACTATGCGTTCCCATTTAATAACGCGATTGGCTCGCACGATACGATCAAGTGGATGGGTTGTTCGAACGAATTGAACGCATCTTATGCCGCTGATGGCTATGCCCGCATTCGGGGCGCGTCGATGCTGTGCACGACCTACGCCGTGGGCGAGCTGAGCGCGTTGTGCGGGGTGATGGGTGCCAAGGCCGAGCGGTCAACCATCTTTCACCTGGTGGGCATGTCCAGCATGCGACATCAGCATTTGCGGAAGGCCGTACACCACACGTTTGGTGATGGTGTGTTTCAGAACTTCATCGATATTTCGGCCCAGGCGGCGTGTGTGTCGGCGGTGCTGACACCGGACAATTGTGTCTATGAAATGGAGCGGGTCATTGCCGCAGCCATGGCCAACCGGCAGCCCGCCTACATCATCGTGGCGGAGGATCTTGCCACAAGACCCATCACCGGTCCCGCGCTCGAGCAGTATCCTGAGCCACAAAGCGATGCCGACGAACTCAAGGCCGCGGTGGATGCGGCACTCGCCAAGATCGATGCAGCCAAAACCGGTTGTATCTTGCCTGCCTACACTGTGTCACGTTTTGGGCTCCAGGCCGAGGTGACGGCACTGGTCGAAGCCAGCGGCCTGCCTTTCGCTACCACGGCGATGGATAAAGCGGCGCTCTCAGAATCGCATCCCCAGTATATAGGCGGTTACGCAGGGAGCTTCTCTCCACCCCACGTCTTCGCTGCGGTAGAAGAGAGCGATGTCGTGATCAATGCCGGCGGCGTCCTGTTCACCGACATCTCCACGGCTGCGTTTGCAGACAACATTGATCCCGCCAAGATGATCACCATTGGTATCGATTACACTCAAGTCGACGGCCGCATCTACAGCAACGTGCGCATGCGCGACATGTTTGTTGCACTTGCCGGGAAGGTCAAGAAATTTGCAGACGTGAAGCTGCAGCGACCACAGCCGCTCGAGAGGGTGGGCGGAGCGGATGATCCGATCACCCAGGAATCGCTCTTCCCCCTTTATCAGCAATTTCTGAGGCCCAATGACATCCTTGTAGTTGAGACGGGCACCAGCAGCACCGGCGCTGGCGGATTGCTATTGCCTGAAGGCGCGGTCTACCACAACCAGACACTGTGGGGCTCCATCGGCTGGGCCACGGGAACCGCCCTGGGGACCGCGGTTGCTGAGCGTTCTCGTCGCACCGTGCTGATCACCGGTGAGGGTTCGCACCAGCTTACCGCCAACGAGATCGGCAACTACGGACGACACGGCGTCAAGCCGGTGATCTTCGTCCTCAACAATGAGGGTTATGCGGTCGAACGCGCCCTGGAGGAAAACCCGGACTGGCACTACAACGACCTGGCGCTATGGGACTACCACACGCTGCCAGCAGCGCTCGGCTGCAAGGATTGGTTTACTGCCAAGGTGAGGACCAATGGTGAGCTCGAAGCGGCAATGAAGCAAGCGGAGGCAGCAGATACTGCCTCCTACATCGAGATCGTCGGCACTAAGTACGACTATCCTGCGGGTCTTAAGCTTGTCGGCACTAGAGGCTACGAGATGTATGGCATCTAGGGTTTTGTTGGCAAATCAGTAGTAACAATGCCCTGTGGGCAGCAACACAAGTTAGTTTGAAATCAGCAAATCTATCAAAGGAGATTTATCATGGCTAAAAGAGAACGACGCGTCGCACTCATCACGGATACCGCACAACATATTGGACCGTGGGTGGCCAGGAAGCTGGCCGAGCGTGGTCACGATCTGGTGATCAGTGATCCCAATGTGGTCATCGAGGGCGCTGAGACTTCCGCACCCAACCTGGTCGCCGAGTTGAAGGAAATGGGCGTACGGGTCGAGGTCGTCGATATCGACGACGTCAATAAGGAGGGCAGCGTGCAAAAGCTGGTCGATCGTGCGATGGAAGCCTTCGGCGGCTTCGATTCGGCCTTTATTCGCCCGGGCATCCACATTGTTGGCCCGTGGGACAAGGCGACCGCTAAGGATCTCATGGATAGTGCGGAAGGCAACCTGCTCTCGACGCAGTACGCGTTACAGGCGATCGTTCCGCCCCTAGTTGCGCAGGGATCGGGGCAGGTCCTCATCGAGGTCAGCGCGACCGGAGCGAAGGACTTCCCGAACGTCTCCGTCTACGGCGCCACCCGTGCGGCTGCGAAGTACATGGTCAACCAGGTCGCTCTCGACGTCGCGAAGCATGGCGTCACTGTTAACGGTATGGGCAGCATGTTCTGTGACTATCCCGGTTATAGGAACAGCCTTGGCGTAACAACCCCCGAGGCGTTGGCCGAGGCGGTTAAGCCTATCCCCATGGGCCGCTTGGGCCAACCCGCGGAAATGGCGCACCTCGCCGCCGCTCTGCTCGATGGCGGGTGCAACTACTACACGGCGCAGTTCCTGAACTTGAGCGGTGGCTGGAACGGATAATCATCGGCAAGGCGGTCATGGAATTTCGGTGTCGCGTAATGGCAACGGAATCAGCTCGTCCCGGCTTGCGCCGGGACGGGCGTATCCTGATCCATGAGGGAGACCTGTTTTCCAATCCTTTGCCGACACCAATGGCAGATGACGCCCATTGGCTTCGTTTGCCCCAAGCAAATTTGCGCCAAGTGGATTCGCCACGTGGATATGTCTTTTTCTGAGGAGAGTTACGATGCAATACGTGCGCGTTTACACGGCTTCAGACGGAGAAACCCGTTTCGAAGATCTGGAGGTTGAGTTAGAAGAGGTGAATTTTGCCCCGCCGGCCCCTCCAGTCCAAATGTCAGCATACACCTCTGCCGAGCAATGGGGTTTTTTCGCGGTACCTCCAGGTTGGAACGGTGATTGGCATCCAACCCCGAGGCAACAGATTTTCTTCTATCTTGCCGGCCAAGTAGATATTGAGGTAGGCGATGGCACCATTCGACGCTTCGGACCAGGTGACGCCGTCATTGTTGAAGACACGACGGGAAAAGGGCATCGCAGCCGCACAGTCGGGGACGAGACATGCCTTCAGGCTGTGGTGCAGATGCCTGAGGACGAGTAGCGTCGCTTGGACATGGAATTCTGGTCAGGCCAGTCAGCGACTGTCGCCGGTGGTAGCGGTCACGTGATTAAGGTGAAGGACTTTCTTCCGGTGAAAAGGGGGTTTGAAATGAGTAACGCGATTCCGTCGGCGGCAGGTGCCGCCGACATGGCCTTGGAGCCAGTTGGCCAGCGGGCGGGTGCCGATGTAGGCGATCCTCAGGTCTCCATGCACACCATATTCAACGAGGGATCAATCCACGCGGGCGTATGGGAATGTACCCCAGGTGGATGGCCGACTGAGAATCGCGGCGACACAGAGACAGCCTCTATTGTCAGTGGCCGAGGCGTCATCACCGATGCCGACGGCACGGAGCAGGTACTCGCTCCGGGGGCCGTCGTGACGCTCCCTACGGGTTGGTCGGGCCGATGGGACATCACCGAAACGTTGCGTAAGGTGTTCGTTATCGTCTCGTAATGGAATGCGACGACGGCAGCAACCGGTCAGATCCGGTGCCTGAGGACGAGTAGCGTCGCTTGGACATGGAAGAAAGATATGGAAAGAGAAATTAGAGATAAGGGCTAACATGAAATTCTGGTGTCGCATATTGTTTGATGGATCAGCTCGTCTTGGCTTGCGCCAAGACGAGCACGTCCTGCTCCACGAAGGAGACCTGTTTGCCAACCCCGTGTCGACAGGTCAGCGGGTGAAGGTAGACGAAGCCGATTGGCTCGCACCGGTTGAGCCGCGGCAGTTTCTGGGCCTCTGGAATAACCTGCACGAAGCGATGGTGCACGGCGCTAATCAGTTGCCAGCCTCGCCACTGTATTTCACCAAACTCGCGGATAGCCTCAATCACCACCAGGGCGACATCCCCGCCCCGAGCGGGTACGCCGACAAAGTGTTGTTCGAGGCCGAACTGGGCGTCGTGATCGGTCGTGAGTGTTTCAAGCCTGCGCGCGAAACCATTGACGACTACATATTCGGCTACACCTGCGTGAACGATGTGACGGACGCCGGTCCTTTGTTTGAAAATGAAGAATTTCCGCAGTGGACCCGGGCCAAAAGTTTTCCCGGCTTCGGCCCGGTTGGGCCGTGGGTCGTGCGCGGCATCGATCCGGATGAATTGCAGATTCAGGCTTTCCTCGATGGTGAGAAGAAGCAGGACTACCCGGTCAGCGACATGATTTTTTCGCCGCGTGATGCGGTCCATCAAATTGCCAGTGAACTTCGGCTATATCCGGGAGATGTCATCGCCTGCGGTACCTCAGTGGGTGCCTGCTTCATGCAACCGGGACAGCAGATCGAGATCCGTATTCCCGGGCTGGGGAGTCTGGTGAATCGCTACTCAGGGTAACTGGCCTGTCTGCGGCGATCTGTGGACAGCTATGCAATTAATGGCCATAAAGAAACGGAGAATCAAAATGTTTGGAAAGATGCGAATCAACTTATCGATGGGGCGGCTTGCCGGATTGATGGCCATAACCGCCATTGGCCTGGGGAGTGCCTCGGCTTCAGTCGTTGCCAAGGACGCGCAAGACGATCAGCAGATTACACCGAAGTTTATCGTCGGGCCAATCCCTCAATCCATCATCGATGTCAAGACAGATAATGACTTCATCTACGATACCGTTAAGACCATCGCGCCAGAGATAGGCGGGTATGACGATGTCCTGCTGGAAGAGGATAAGGGTATTGCCTACACCACGGGCCGGGACGGCTGGATCTGGAAAGTAGATCTCAAGACAGAAAAAGGGGAACGTTTCGTCGATGTCCCGGTCATGGCTGCCGGCCTCCATCACATCCCCGGAGAAAAGACCAAGATCATCACGACGAATTCTCGACGCGGTGGGGAAACCTACCCGAAGAGCGAGAAGGTTGGATTGTATACCCTGGACCTTGCCAACAAAGAAGTGACTGCGCTGGTTACGCGGGTGCCTCACTCGACGAATCCCGCGAAAGCGACGGTCTATCCCACCGCCAAACAGAAGCGCGTGCGCGTGGATTCGCTCAACGAATCAAACAGCAGGCTATTGGCTATCTGCAATGATGCCGCCGTCAGCGCGGACGGCAAACGTGTTTACTTCACCGAGTCCTACGTGGCCGATGGCGCAACCATGGGTGGCCCTGGAAGCATCGGTACGGTGATCATGCTCGGCAACACGGGCAACCTCTGGATGTACGATGCAGAGGATCAGACAGTCGGTCTGGTCGGAAACGGCTATGCGTTCACCGATGGCATATTGATGGAGGGTGACGGCAAAGGGCCGGAAGAGTCAGTCCTGTTGACCGACAATGTGCGCTTCGAACTCCACCGCGTCCACGTGGCTGGCGCCAGGGCGGGCGAGAGCGAGGTGCTGTGGAAAGATTTGCCAGGACTGGCAGACGGAATGCGTAGGGATTCGAAGGGCCGGATCTGGGTTACCTTTATTGCCGAACGTGGTCCGCAGCTGACCTGGCTCCATGCTAACCCCGAGGCCAAACCTTTCATCATGAAGCACCCCCAGTTGATCAGCCTCGCGCCCACCAACAGTCTCTTGTTGCTGAGCCCGGATGCGTCGACGCCGCTGTGGTTCACATCGCATTACCAGACGCGTGTGACCGGCATAGCGGCGGTCACACCCGGAAAGGCTGGCCTGTACCTGTCGAATTTCAGCGAAAGTACGCCGGGGCTGCACCGAATCGACCTTCCTGTGGAGTGAAATAACTGAATGCGCGGCGTTTGCCGTGGACGGTCTCAGTTTAGATATCAGTAACCAAAACCATGCATCGATATGCTTAAGGAGAAAAGAATCATGACAACATCAACAAAGATGCCAGACTATGCGGGAAAACTCGGGCATTCCGACATGACTGGTTATGACGCGGACGGGACGCCGCAACGGGGATTCAATGACGTAACTAGTAAGCCGCAGCAGGCTGACCCGAAAGCGCTCTACCAGATGCCTCTCACCAAGGAAGAGCAGGACATCATGGATGGCAAGAAGGGTAAGGCACTAGCCAAAGTTATGAAAATTGTCGTTGCTCATGGCAATGCCTTTGGAGCCGAAAAACTCGTCGATCTCGGCGGCGCGCCACATAGCTCCCTGTTCACTGGGCAGGACTACTTGTTGCCGATAATTAATATGCTGCAGGAATGCGCCGACGAAGGGTTGAAAGCCTACGCACCCTACACTGTCAATCCGACGTGCTACGACCTTTACAACGTCCAAAACAACGAGACGGATATAAAGATCATTTACGAGGGTTACAAAGTGCAGCGGGACCTCGATTGGGTTCATGCACAACTTGGTGCTCCGGACCTGAACTTCCGCAGCTGTGCCTGTTACGTGGACGAGGTCGGCAATAAGCCGCCCGCGGGCACCTACGTGGCCTGGGCGGAATCGTCCGCGGTGAACTACGGCAACTCCGCCCTCGGAGTCCGTTCCAACCGCAACGCCTCTGGTATGGAAATGCTCTGCGCAATCCTCGGCAAGGCGCCGCTGTTCGGACTCATGACGGACGAGGGCCGCACGTCCAGCTGGCTAGTGGAAATCAAGACATCCGAAGAGCCGGATTGGGGCGTAATTGGCACCGCCATCGGCCGCAAGGTTGTCGACGCCAACCCGTATATCACGGGCCTCGACCAATATCTGGGTGAAGAAGTCACCAACGACAACATGCACCTGCTGAAGAAAATGGGAAGCGCCACCGCGGCAGCCGGCGCCGTTGGTCTCTACCACGTAGAGAATGTCACTCCCGATGCCAGGGAGAAGGGACGGGACCTGCTCCAAGAGGGCTACCAGACCTACGTAATCGACGATGCCGAGCAGGCGCGGGTTCTCGCCACCTTCCCGGTTGAAGTGGAGGGGCGTCCCGAAAAGCCGACGCTCTGTATCATCGGATGTCCGCACAACACCTACCAGGAGATCGTCACGTGGGGGAAGAAGGTGACGGAGGCAGTGGAGAAGAGAGGCCTGAAAACGGCCGCGATTCCGACCTTGTTGCTCTGCGCGACTGTCGTGCGAGATCATCTCGTTGAAGATGAGCCGCTCCTCGTCGGTGCGATGAAGCGCGCCGGAATGAAATTTAGCAATATGTGCTCGCTGGCTTATGTAGGCGCGAAAGGCGTTTCCGAGAGAGTTTACGCCGTCACGAATTCCCCCAAGACACGTAACTACTATCCCGCCGTGCGTTACCTCACGGATGACGCCCTCCTCGAAGTTATGTGCACAGGTGAAATTCCGCAGGACCTCTCCCTTCGGGAGGTGGACTAGGGTGGAAGTTACGCAAACAGCCACGCGGTAGCGATAATCGCAACAAATACACTGGAGAAGACAATGACCAAGAAAACATTCAAAGGACGCCCGCTACTCCCCGGCAATATAGAGGGAAAGGCGCTCGCCTCCAAAAAGGCGTTTAATACGTCCGGCTCCTACATGGAGAACCTGTTCGGCGGCAAGAAAGACGGTGCGCCCTGCACAGATTCGTTCAATGAGGATTTCTACAAGCAGGAGCTAGCCGGCGCGATCCTCTGTTTTCCAACGACCGTAGGCTCCACGATGGGCGGAGCTTCGTTGATGGGCGTGGGCTACCTGGGCCAGGGGCCCAAGGCGATGTTGTACGCGGAGCACGCCGACTCGGTCTCGCTGGCCGGACTCCTGATGGATGACATCTGGAACGACCGTCGCGTCATCACGATCGACTTGCTCGGCGATGAGTTTCTGGATGCAGTTAAATCGGGCGACCCGATCAGCATCCACGAGGACGGCACAGTCGAAGTTGGCTGAGAATTGACCGAGCGGAGCAAGCTCTAACCGGAAAAAATGATGGCATATCTCCCTGGCTCTTGTGGGCAGGGAGTGAGGTGATGAATCAGGTTACGAATAAACCATAGGGGTATGCACGATGGACACTATAGGTAGCTTTCTAGAATCCCAACCTTTTATAGCGCTGTTCCTGGTCATCAGCCTCGGCTATGCGTTTGGTAAAATCAGTGTTGCTGGTCTTTCACTGGGCTCCGGCGCCGTACTTTTTGTGGGTCTTGCGGTTGGCGCTATCGCTCCAAAGGCCGCTCCGCCCGGGCTGCTTGTCGGCGTCGGCCTGTGTATGTTCGTGTACGCACTTGGGCTCCAGTTCGGCAAAAACTTCTTCAAAGGGCTGGCGAGCCCCTTCGGCATCAAGGCCAACATTCTTGCCGCCGTTGGGATTCTGGCGGGAGCCATTGTCGCCGTGGTGGCAGCCAGGTTTGCAGGCATTGCACCCGACTTCGCTGCCGGCATGTTTGCCGGAGCGACCTCCAGTACGCCCGCGATGCAGGCAGCAATGGAGGCTTCAGGTAACGCCAACCCATCGGTCAGCTACGCGATTCTGATGCCCTTCAGCATCATCATACCTATCCTTATATTCTACTTCTTCAACCTCCTGGTGAAGCCGAAGATTGATATTCCTGCGCCTGCCCGGCTCATTATCGCTGAAGTCAGGGCGAGTGAGAGAGAGTTCTCTGGACTCACCATCGCGGAACTGCTGCAGCGTCAACCGGAGGGCACACAACTACACGCACTGCGTCGATCCGGTATGAACATATTCCCGGACCCCACGGTTCTTATCGAGCCGGAGGATCTTATTTCTTTCGCTGGATTCCCTGAGGCTATCGCCAAGCTGGAGCTTGGTGATACGAGTGAGGAGGTTCGAGACGATCGACGGCACCTCGATTATGTACGCTGCTTCGTTTCAAAAACGCAATTCGTTGGCAGCAAGCTCGGCGAACTTGAAATGCCCGAGGGAATCTCCGCCAATGTAATCCAGGTAAGGCGCGGCGATGCAGACGTGCTTCCCAATCCTGATCTCGTCATTGAATTCGGTGATCAGGTGATTGTGCTGGTGGAAGCGTCGGAACGGGAAACCATCAGCAAGCACTTTGGCGATTCGATTGCGGCGCAGTCTGAGTTCAGCTTCATTTCCCTGGGGCTCGGTTTTGTGCTGGCTGCGCTCGTCGGTTTGATTCCGATCCCTATCCCCGGAGTGGGTTCGATCTCGCTCGGAATGGCGGGCGGCCCACTGATTGTCGGCCTGGTGCTAGGGTATTACGGCCGGCTGGGACCTTTCAATTGGACACTGCCCATTGTTGCCAACAATGTGTTCCAGGGCTTCGGCCTCTCACTTTTTCTGGCCGGCGTTGGCATGGCATCCGGCGGGCCGTTTGTGGCAAACATCGGGGAGGGCGTCCCGTTCATCCTTGCCGGGCTTTGTGTGCTGGTGACCGTCGTGGTGGTTATTCTGGGAGTGGGCTATTACCTGCTGCGGATGAATTTCGACGACGTACTGGGCATTGTCTCGGGCGCCATGGGCCACCCCGCCATCCTGGCCTATGCCAATCAACTGGCGCCCACAGGCAGACCTGGCATCGTCTTTGGGATGATCGTTCCCGGTGTCGGTTTGTTGTTGAAGGTCATCGTTGCCCAGGTGTTGTTCGTTGTTATGTCCGCTGGCATGTAGCTGCCGGACTTACAGCCTACAGTGAAAGCTGAAGAAGTCTCTGAAGTATCTGGGATTTATTAGTAATTTCTCAGCTGAAGTTTTATGCACTCGTCCTTGTTATGCTGGCAACGGCGGACGGCGCTGAACCAACCGCTAAACCCAAGGTGACTGATCGGGCACCAATTCTTATCGAGAATGTTAGGCCTTGGGATGCAGAAACGCCAGATGGTGCAACAGTCAACGTATTGATTCGTGACGAGGTCATCCAGCAAGTCAGCATCGACTTGATTGACCAACCGGGAGAAGCTATTGACGTTGATGGTGAAGGACGCTTCATAGTCGGGCGACTGGTCGTTGGCGAACCAGCCGATGTCATCGTGATAGACGAGGACCCATAGGGTGACCTTACTATGCGGGCTGATCCTGATGCGCTTTTTCTGGTTGTTCGGAATGGAGAGCGGTGAGTTATCGGATGAACTGATTGCCGAGAACACCCCAAAGCTTAGGGCCGTCGATCCTTCACGCTTCAGAATAATACGAGTAAAGAAAGGCCCATGGCATTCCTACCGGAGTAAGGATTTTACAGCCAACTTTGTCGCAGCTGCTTTACTTGATCGCACTTCATTCAACTCGAACGATAAACTTGAATCTCAGGTCGGCAACCTGAATGACTTCGACTCCAGAGAAGTGCGCACAGTGCGGCGGGGCGTCGGCGGTTCTATTCCGTCTCTGGCACCACTATTCTGTCGTGCCAGTCCACATGGGCTGACGCCCTGTTGCTGTGTCAATACCCCCTCCCGCCCCCCGTGGGCGCCAGCTTTTGGATACCGCGCCCTCAGAAGATTATCTGGAGCCTCCCGGTAGCCACGACGGCATCGCTATGGCCGGGGATTATCCATTTAAGGTATTCCACGTTGGTGGAAAAGCGGACTGCTTTGGTAATGGCCAGGTTGTAGAAGACCTCGTACCCTACGCCTTTGTCTTCGAAGCCAACTTCGTCGAGGAATCGGTCCGTTGACAGCTCATTGTAGAAATAACCGACCCCGAACAGATCGTCAGGTCGACCGGGGATGACACCCCGACCGCCAAGTCCCACCGCAATCGAGGTTTTCCACGGGTTCGTATCTTCATCGGCAAAGGCGAATCGGCCAAAAACCCCCCAACCCTGCAGGTCTGGCATGCGGTCGTGCAGGTTGACGGGGCCTTCGTGAGAACCCTCCGCGGAAACATACTGCCAGAATGAACCACTGACCAGCCAGGATTCATTCTCTGTGCTAGCCACAAGACTTTCACCAGGCGTAGCAGTGATACTGTTCAGATCTGTGAAATCACTGTCAAACCAATGGACATAGGACCCGGTAAACCCGCCCGGCAAGTCACTAAGCTGATACTGAAAACTGGCGGTGGTAGCCGAGACGACACCCCCGTCATCCAGATCATCGAAACAATCGCTGCGCACACACTCGGCGCCGCTGAACACCATGGTCGAGAAGGTCATATTCTGATTCGGCTCGTAGATGACGCCAGCACCAATAGTGGAGGCAGGAATCAATAGACTGCCAGTGGCATAGTTCAAGCTCCAGTTATTAAATTGGGTACGACCGCGGCCAGTTGCAAACTCGTTCGCGTCGCCGTCCGCGAAAAGATCGAGCTTGCCTACGATTATACCGAGATGGTCGGTGATAAATTGCAAGTAGGTCAACTGCGTCACGGCGATGTCGTAGCCATCGTCAAACTTTTTGTAGTTGGTCGGCGTTATCGCGGCCACGTTGCTGGGTACGATCAAGCCGGTATTCAGGTTGACGCTGCTGCCCCAACGGGATTCTGCACGCACCTGGATGACCGCCCTGTCCAAGATACCGGCTTGATCCAAATCGAATGTGAGATTGTAGGTAGCATTCCCACCGGTTTCAGTACTGTCTGACGCGCCACCATCTGTGACCTGCTCAGCCCATTGCACCAAGTCGATATCGAACTGGACCCCCTTTTCGGCCCAGTCGGTGCGCGTGCCACCCCAGTCACCCGTGAGGTGGTTACGGTTCGAGATGTCGCCCTCATACTGTGGAATAGAAAGAATTCCTTTTTCTTCTTCAGCCGCGAATGTCGGGCAGGCACATGAAAGGCCAATCAACAAACTGCAGATAGCTTTACAGGGTGTATGTTTTCGTTGTCTTTTTGGAATAGATAAAAAGCAATTCATATTTGTTTGAATTCCCATTGAGCCGTTTTCAACATAATCGTTGTCTGGGTTCTCGAACAGGCTCTTGGTAATTTGATCTCTTGATTCCTCAGAGGGCACCTTAACTAATAGGCTTACTGTGGAAACAGCCAACCCAACTGCATTTTTACTGTCCACTCAGGTGCAATGGCGCCACTGTCATTATTCGGATTGTAATAGACCCCACCGTAAATCTGCATCGGGCGCCCGGCTACGGGAAAAACCCTACCCAACACGCCGCCAAGGTTCAGTGTCCATTCGCTAGTTTCAAAGTCGTAAACCTGTGGTGAGTCCGGCAGTGCTACGTACCAACCTTTGTCAAAATGTTTGGTCAGGATAGGCTGAAGAGAAAGCTGACTGACATCCGCTGCATCAGAACGGGTATCCGCGACATCCCACTGCTGAAACGCCAGCATACCCACCTGCAACCCCTTCTTAGGCGAGACCATAACTACCGCTGCCGGACCCAGTGACCACTGACCAGCGCCCGTATAATCATTGCTGGCAGTGGGAATCGTAATGGCGGGACCTATGCCCCACACCGTTTTCTCGGGGGCAGCTTCGGGTACCGCAAAAACCAGTACGCTAGTATCACCCAGTCCATTCTCGCGACCGCGGACATCAAAATCAGGTGTGGTAACGTAAGCTGCTGTTGTGACGCGAGTTACGATGCCTTTCAAGCTATCGAACTTGCTCGCAAGAGCGGGAATGGGCGCTACCACCTGAACAATGGCCGCATTAGAGTTTCCGTTGACGTTATGACTGCTCGCCGTAAACTGGTCCTGCAAGCGAAATTGAATAAGGTTTGAGACCGGGTTAGTCGCCGCCGCACCGAGATCTTCAGCAGCGAACGCTGCTTGACCAATAGCTATTACTCCGAAGAAGCAAGTGGTCATGGCCAACAGGCTTGCTTTGCAATTCATATCTACTCTTCCTTATTTTTAGTAATTCGCATATTGATCAAG
>JBALVO010000086.1:0-15769 GCA_036961445.1 Halioglobus sp. | reverse complement strand
CCGACAACAAATCGCGGACATCCTGCGCCTCCTCGTCAGACACGCCATTTAAACGGAAAATCAGTACCGCCATTGTGCCTCTCCAGCCGGCCGGGATGGAATTTGGCCGTCTTCCTGTCTCCCACAACGTTTAGATATCGCCGAATTCCTCCAGCGCCGCCTGCGCTATCGTTCTGTCCCAGTCTTGCACCACCAGGATAATGTTGCTTAGATTAAGGTGCTCAACCAGGCGGAGTATATAGTCACGATGGAAGTCGAAGCTGTAGTATTCCATCAAAATTCATCGGATTTTCGGCCCAGGTTTACAGCTGATAACTCATTGCCCGTTCTTGACCGGTTAAGGTATTTCCGCATAGTGATGAAAACGAGTATCAATATCGAATAGCCGATAAAGAAAGCAATAATATACTCAGCCATGCCCAAGCATAACATCACACTGATAATCAATAACTGAAATCCCAGGCCAAACGCCGATACCGCCGTCATAAACCATTTGGGATAATATTGACCCTGCTCAGCATGTCTATCCATCAAATATATTGCCTTGTCGAAAGCGCTGTAACAACCGTTATAAATCCAGAACCAAATATCAACGGTACTCTGCTTTTCCCCGGGCAGTGCCACGGGAGGCTTATCCTCAAATATTCGACTGGTTTTATCTCCATCGAATTTGTTGCGCAGAATCACGTAGTAGTAGTTGTATAGCGTGCCCTGCAGTTGCATGGCAACAAAGGCTATAACCGCCCACAAAAGCGCACCGTGGGTGATGTAGCTAATACTGCATAGGAAGAAAAAGTTCAGAATAATATCGGAGACAGAGTCAAAGTAGCGCCCGGTATATGAGGGTGTCTCCTTTACTCGTGCCAACTCACCGTCTGCTGCATCAAGAATAGATTTCAGTATCAGAAAGAAGGCTGCTAACCAGAGCTGCTCAGACAGGATGCATAAGATCGCGACGGCTCCAGCCAGGACAAACATCAAGGTTACATGTATCGGCGTAATGGCAGTGTCTTTAAAGGCATACGCAATCCTGCGTGCAGGGGCCCGGCCATAATCAGACAGGTCTAGAAACGCATGTTCTGCCGGCAGTTTGGACATTTTATTGGAGTTTTCCTGAAATTGTTTGACTGGCCAGCGACTACGCATAACCAACGGACTGTCTGAGCGATAAACGAAAAATTAGCGGCCACCAGCATGCCAGATTTATCACCAATTGGCTAAAGAGTTGAAATATTCGCAAACAGGTACGGCAAGCTGCCGCGGTTGGATTGCTATTGAATTGATATGCGCTCATAAGGCTACTGACGGTACTGGTAAGCTAAATGTCGAAATAGGATGATTCGGTGATCAATACATACAAGCGTTACCGATCCCCTCAGCGACGCGCCCCGCAGAGATCATTGGCTGTGGCGTTGCTCAAAGGGAGCTGAAGCCAGAGATGATCCTCGCAGCGCGCTTCTCAGGGCTGGTGCGAGTTAACGGGTTCGAATCAGTCAGCCCCTTGTGCTACTGAAAACGTAATGACACTATTGCTGTCACATATATCAATTCGGCAATTCAAATGAAATACGAGACAAACAACAATATCGTCACGCTTACCTTTGATGACGGTAAAGCAAACGTGGTCGGGCACCAGTTCCTCGAAGATATCAACCAGGGACTCGATCGAGCTGAAAAAGAGCAGGCAGGTGCTGTCATCCTGTGCGGCCGCGAAGGTATGTTCTCCGCTGGTTTTGACCTTGGCGAGTTCAAGAAGGGCCCGGAACAAGGCATGGCGATGGTCAAGCGGGGTTTCGAACTACTGGTTCGGCTGTACAGTTTTCCCCTGCCGCTGGTAGCGGCCTGTACCGGGCACGGTATCGCCATGGGCGCTTTTATCATTATGGCTAGCGATTATCGCATTGGCAGCCTGGGAAACTTCAAAATGAGCTTGCCTGAAACAGCTATTGGCATGGATCTGCCGCCCATTCTGGTGGAGCTGACAGCCTCGCGAATAGCCAAACGCCATATGAGCCGGGTTGCCTTGCAGTCGGAAGTCTATAATCCGGAGCAGGCGGTGGAAGCCGGCTTTACCGATGAGGCAGTTGAGGCCGCGGTACTGGACGCAAGGGCCATGGAAGTGGCTGAAAAACTGGCTCAGCTTCCACAGGCGCAATATGCTGCTAACAAGTTATCAATTAGAGTACACACCTTGCAGGCAATGCGAGACAGCCTGGAGTAGCAAGCCGGTAATCATGGCCGCTACCCGGGAAACAGCAGTGACTTGAGACTTAACGATGGATTTCAGGGATCCGGTTGGGTTAACTTGTCAGATCCGTTGTCATAGAATCAACTTATGGTTGCCTTAGTCCCGTTATTGGCCGCATTGGTCGCCTTTGGTTTGTACTTCTTCTACAAGCGATGGCGTGATCAGTCGCTACTTAACATGCCTTTCCCGGAAGACTGGCTCGCTATTGTGGAGAGCCGATTACCCATTTATTCTGCACTCTCACAAGACGAGCAGTCGCAGCTGCGGCAACGGATCAAGTTTTTCATCGACCGTAAGGAATTTTATGGCTGCTCAGGGCTGACGATAACAGACGAGATCCGCGTCACTATTGCAGCGGAGGCCTGTCTTCTGCTGCTTAACAAAAAGCGGCCGATCTATCCAAAGCTGACTGCGATATTGGTCTATCCGACTGCTTTTCGGGTCGAGCGAGAGCAACATCAGGCCAACGGCACTATTGCAACTGGTTCACAGGGAATGCTGGGTGAATCCTGGGATAACGGCAGGGTCATTCTTTCCTGGGACGATGTGGAGAAGGGGGCAAGGGATTTTACCGATGGTCACAATGTGGTTTTGCATGAATTTGCTCACCAGTTGGATGCAGAATCCGGATCGACCAACGGTGCACCCCCTCTGCGACGCAATACCTATAAAGCCTGGGCTCGAATTTTCTCCGATAATTTTGCAGATCTTGATGCCAGAAGTATTACCGGCCTCAAAACAGTGATGGATGAATATGGCACGACGAATCCCGCGGAATTCTTTGCGGTGGCCACTGAAACTTTTTTCGAAAAGCCCCATCAGCTAAATAAGCGACGTCCGGAATTGTACGAGGAGTTGAGAACCTACTATCAATTAGACCCCAGGGACTGGCACAGCTAAAGCCTGGGTACTCGGGGCAGGTGATGAGGCGGAAGGGGTCGGTGACGGGTTTATCTAGTGTGGGGATTTCATAGTGATGAAGGTAGCGCTAAGATGGCGGATGTATGCTTACTGGTGCCTCCCTGTAAATCCTTTTTTTGACGCAACCCCTCTGCCCGGCGATCCAAAGGTGATGTGCCAGCGGCAGGAACATGAAGGTTATTTTTATATGGAAGGGATCCTGCTCCATGGGCCAGCCACCATAGTGCCAGAGAACAACCCGTGATCTGCGATGTGAGCGAGCGTTGCCTGGTACTCGGTGGCGGAGGCGTGGCCGGAATTGCCTGGATGACTGGCCTGCTGCACGGCCTCAAGGAAAGAGGAGTCGACATCGACAGCTTTGGTACTGTGCTGGGTACATCAGCGGGCGCGGCGGTGGGCGCTCAGGTATACGGAGGATGTTCCCTCGATCAGTTGTATCAACGCCAGGTGGATCCTGATCAGCAGGTGGAGGAACTGATGCCCAAAGTCAGTCTCAAGCGGGTGCTGTTCAAGTTACTGCCCGCCCTGTTGGTCCGCAAGCAGCCAGAGAAATTTCGTCGCAAGGTGGGGAAGATGGCAATCAGAGCCAGTACGGTGCCTGCCCAGAAGCGTTACCGCGTCATTGAACAGCGACTAAACGGTTGCCAATGGCCCGAAGTGGCCCTCAAGGTGTTGGTAGTCAACGCGGAAACAGGTGCGCCTGAGGTGTTCGATAGGAAGTCGGGAGTAAGCCTCACTGATGCCATTGCCGCCAGTTGCGCCGTGCCGGGGATATGGCCGGTGGTTGATGTGAGAGGCACGCCCTATATCGACGGTGGTATCCGTTCGGCAAACAGCGCCGATTACGCGCACGGGGCGCAGGAGGTGCTGGTTTTGGCACCGATGGGTTACAAGCCAAACTTCACCCCGGATGCTGGCCTGCGCAAGGAAGTGAAACTGCTTCGGGAGAGCGGCGCGGGGGTTCTGGTATTAACTCCGGACGCAGCATCGGTGGTGGCAATGGGGCCGAATCCGCTCGATCCCGAAACCCGGGCACCCTCCGCGAAGGCTGGATATGCGCAGGCTGCCATCGCAGTCACCCAAGTGAAAGATCTGCTTGGAAGAAATCCCGCGACGGTATCGTCACATTAAAGAATAGCCGGGGTTTTTTTCCTGACCGGGGACAGTCCGATAAGCGGCTGGCGAATGTCTAACAACTCGGGGGCGATTCCCGATGCGCTGGCGGGGGCTGTGATCGAGGCACCTTTATTCAGGACATGTCTTATACCAGCTGTAACCTGGACTGTGAGAAATCGATATGTCGCTTCTCGTCTTTTCCGATCTCCCGGTTGGCGATACGCCGGATGCGTAAGCTGGCGAGCTTGAGTGGCGGTGCGCCCATAAAAAGTTCCGCAAAGACGGCAGGCGCGATCGCTTGCCCCAGGCCCAGTTCGCGCAGGGAGTCGCAGAGCTCGCCCTGTTCACTGGGTATCTGCCTATACCGTCGAAGTCCCAGTGCTGGTGCATATCCCGCCACCAGCGGGCCGTGATGGCCGGTGTAATGCTCGATAAACTCTGCTTCAGTGAGTTCGCTTAGTCCTTGCCCGAACCAGAGCAGGCGCTGGCCTTTCGGGGGTCCTTCAACTTGCTGGCGTGGTGTTCCTATCAGAATGAACGAGCGCGCCGTGTCGATTCCGTATGGAGCGCAGCTCAAGGCTTCTTGCCAATGCAATCGGGTGGAATCATTCGCCAGCGAAGCGCGCACAGCTCTTTCATTGAGTTCGATGATCTCAATGGCATCGACTGCACGAGCAGTCCCTCGAGCACGCTGTAGGAGGCGATTTGCCAGTTTTTTGCCACGCCCTGAGACCCATTCGTAGCCACATACACCCAGAGCCTTGCCGTGTTCAGCAATGGCTTTCTCGCGAGCAGCGGTATCCGACGCTAGCGCCTCGCTACAGGTAAATATCCCGTGCACCAGTATTATGTTGGCTTCCATCACCACGTCCTAGATGTTGAACCAGGGCGATAACACCAGGTCCAGTTCCCCATCGTACTGCAATACATGCCTGGGTTGCGGTTGTACAAATCTGGCCCAGTGTGTTCCATCGCTGATTGAGGCATCATCAGGTGGAATTATGTGAACCGTGGCGTCGAACAGGCTTGCGTCGTACCAGCTGCGGTCACAGACGCCGTTACGCCAGTAGATGTAATCATTGGCTGCTATCCATTCGGCGGCCAGTTCAGCCACTGGGTGTTGGTCGTTCAAGCGAAGGGTAGAGCTGAACAGCCCGCCATCCAGCGACGCGACGGTAGATTTTACGGTCTCATCCACCATGACATGCTCCACCCGGTCAGCCCGGGTGAAAAAGTTGACCGGGTCCAACGAGCCTTCACCGGCACGCGCCTCAAGCACCATGTAACGGGGGATCCCATCCCTGTCAGCGACGTAGGTTGACCACTCGGCTCTGGTTCCCTTGACGATACCGCTGACCTCGTAAATATTCAGGGTCAACAGGAGTGCTGGTTCCTCACCCGCGAGGCACCTGATTGGCGTTGGGGAAAAGCCCTCGGCAAGGTTGATGTAACTGGCAAATTCCTGCGCCATGTTTTCATTTACCAGGAAGTTTATGTACACCGAGCTGGGTTCTGCCAGCACTTTGAATGTAAGGCTGGGTCGCTGTTTGCCAAACAGGATCATGACAGCGTCGCGCAACGCCAACTGGGAATACATCACGCGTTTCAAGAAGCGCAAGCCTCTGCGTGATGGGTTGGTATTGGTCAGCATGTCCATATCCTGCTCTAGTCAGACCTTGGTATGGATGATTACACGGCCTGGAGCGGAAAATTTCATTGATTGTGATCAGTTATGACTGTATTGAGGGGATGCATGTGCAGCGAAGGAGCAGAAAAAAACACATTTGTTGACAAGTATTGTGCAGAGTTGCCACTATCTATATTGCCTCTACCAGTGGCCGATGCTCTGGATAGTGGTAGACGACTAACTAATATGGATACGCGCCCCGGGGAAGGGTTGTTATGTCAATGGACTATGAATTTGAACACGATGCCGAGAGCGTTTTCAATCTGCTCACCGAACCCCAGTTTCTGGTAGATCGCTGCCTGGCTATGGGCGAGTTGGAGGCCAGTTGTGAAGTGGAGGATAGCGCGGGCGTCACAGTCGTTAGCCTGACCCGAAGGCTGAAGAGAGACCTGCCTCGTTTCCTCGCAAAGATGCTGGATCCAGAACAGACCATGCACATGATCGAGAAGTGGCAACCCGATGGCGAGGGCGGCTGGAATGGTGATTACACATTTGAAATGGAAGGTCAGCCAGTTTGTATTCGGGCCAAATTTGAACTCTATCCCACCGATGCGGGCTGCTGCTATTCCATTAAGCACCAGGTGAAGGCGAATATACCCTTGATAGGTGGCAGGATTGAGAAATATATTTGCGGCCAGGCCGAACAGGGCTGTACTGATGAGCTGGCTTACTTGCAGGATCAGCTCGACTAACTCCGCCGTGAATTGAAGGGCGTAGGTTTACGGCTCACCCTTTTCTTTATTAGGCCTGCAACTGTTCCATCGACAGCCATAGGCCGTGGAAACCCTGTGGCACCCGAGCGGCCAGATTTACCTTTGCCAATACGTTACTGAGATTGTGTGCATCCATAATCCACAAACTGGTGGAATGGCTCTGCGGTGAGTAAACATAGCTCAACACGTAGCCATCGTCTTCATTGCCATCTTTGATTGAGGGAACGAAGAATGGTTCGCCTGGAATAGCGCCATCACCCACGTCAAAAGTCTGGACGTCACCCGATAGTAGATCGTGTTTTAAAATACTGCCTATAGTTTCGTGGCGGTTGCTGCCAGCGCCGGCGACGGTGACGCCCAGGCTATAGCCGTAGCGATAACTCCGCCCGGATAAGTTGCGATTGATCTGCGGGAACTCCATGCGTTGCGGGCCAATTTGTTGCATGTTGGCGGCACCTGATTTCATTCCCAGTGTGTAACGACTGAGACGGGCAGGGTAGTCAAAGTCGCTGGAACCCTTGACCCATAACTGATCGTAGCGTGCCACATCGAGGATGCAATCGTCGCCCTGCTCAAAAGCGTTCATGACATGAAATACAAACGCGGGATCGATATCAAACCACTTCAGGTCTTTGCTGCTACCAGTCTTTGGCATTACGCCTATACGGCTGGGGGCCTTATCGTTCCAGGTAAAAGGCAAGGCTTCGCCTTTAATCATCGCGAACCATGAAAAAACGATAGGCAATTCCAGAAAGATGACGTAATTCTCGGTCATCGCAAAATCATGCATCAGAGCCGGGCCAGCCGTTTCCAATACTTCCTTTTGCACCAACTCGCCGGCGGCACTGACACGGTAGTAAGTGAGGTAGGGTTTTACAGCGTTATAGCCAAAGAAAAATAGTTCCCCGCTTACCGGATCAATTTTTGGGTGGGCGGTCATTGCCCCGGCGAGTTTGCCCTGGAAGTCGTAGGGCGCTTTGGTTGAAAGGTCTTCGTGATTCATTTCATACGGTAAACCAGCTTCGCCCAGCGAAAGCAGCTTGCCACCGTGGTAGATCAGTGAAACATTGCTCTGGTTGGCTGCAGGATCCATGGCGGTTTTAAAGTTGCTGGATTCACCGTAAAGAAACGGTGTTTCCACGTAACGATTACGATACCACCTGGCCTGGCCATTTTCGATTTTCACACCGTGGATCATACCGTCGCCAAAAAAGAAATGCCGGCTGGGACCCTTCCAGCTGTTGGGTCCGTTGCGATAGTAATAGCCATTCAAGTCCGGTGGAATACTGCCTTCGACTGCAAGCTTAGTCTCGGTGACTTCTTCCGTTACTGGAGGGAAATTTCCCTGGCGCCAGAATGCGTCGTTGTCATCGGCATTTTCCTTGGCACAGCCGCTTATGAGAGCGGTGGAGGGCAGGGTGACGATACTGGCTCCGCCGTATTTCAAAAAATTTCTGCGTTTCATGGAATAATCCAACTCCAGGTTGTTGGCGATAGGAACGCTAGGTGCCAGGACGATTGGCCAGGCACATCAGTTTGAGCGTCCCCATTGGAAAAAGGCGCTTCATGTAGTCCAGCACTCTGGATTCCACGCAGAACACCAGTTTAAAGCGATTTTTTTCGATGGCTTTTACAATAAGGCGGGCCGCTTTCTCTGGTGGCATAGCCAGGTGGAACATCTTGAGCATTTTCTCCCTATGCGTCGAATCCATGCGCGCAGCAGCGAGTATATTGGTCGCTACAGCGCCGGGGTGGACACAGGTAATCCCCACGGCGCTGTTTGTTAGTTCAACATAAAGAGACTCACTCAAGCCCCTGACGGCAAACTTGGTAGCTGCATAGGAACTCTGTCCCTTCATTCCGGTGAGGCCCGCCAAGCTGGACATGTTTACAATGTGTGCTTCATCAGCTTTTTGTAGATAGGGCAGGAAGTATTTACAGCCGTACATCACTCCCCAATAATTGATCCCCGATATCCATTCCAGGTCTTCTACATCCTGCTGCTCGAATGGAAGATTGACAGAGACACCCGCGTTATTGACTAAAATATGCACGGCACCGTGCTCGGCAAGCACCTGCTCCGGCAGTGCAGCCATCTGCTGCTTGCTGGAAACATCTACCACATGCAGGCTCGCCTTTCTGCTAATCGCCTCTATAGCGGTCTTTACCCCCGACAATTTGGCTTCATCAATATCAACCAATGCGATATCCGCACCCCGTCGTGCCAATTCCAGGCTCACTGCTTGACCAATACCGCTGCCGGCGCCAGTCACCACTGCAACCCGGCCTTCTATCTGCTTCATGGCGCAGCCTCTGTTGGTACACCATCGCGCAGTACCCGGTGCGCAACTTGCTTCAGGATAAAACTTGTCAAGCGGGGCGAGAGTCGATTTGAGTAATATGTCATCCACGATTCCGGTGCGACAGGGCGCAACGGTGTATTAAACCTCACCGCGCTGAATACAGCCTTGGCGACCTTTTCAGGCCCGAACGTACTTTTTTTATGTTCCTGGTGAATGCGATCCGCTATGCCCGCCTTATATTCTCCTCTAGAGCGCATATTTGCAGTCAGTGAGGTGCGTACTACTCCGGGGCATACTACGCTCACGCCAATATTGTGATGACTCAGCTCCTGGCGCAGTGAATCAGAGTAGCCGACGACCGCAAATTTGGTCGTGGAGTAAGCGCCGAACCCTTCCAGGGCGGCAAAGCCTTCCATGGAGGCTATGTTGACAACATGCCCGCCACTATCCCGCTCAATCATCGCCGGACAAAAAGCATCACAGAAATGTATAACTCCCATCAGGTTTACACCAATAATAAATTCCCAATCCTCTGGGGAGGTTTCAAGAATATCTGCCGCAATGGCCACTCCGGCATTGTTGACTAGAATATCCACGGCTGCCGTGCTGCGATGCACCAGCTCTGCAAACACTTCTACCTGGTCACGCCGGGTTACATCTACGACCGATGAGATGACGTCAATTCCATAGCCCGCCAGTAGGGCAGCCGTTTCCTCCAGGTTCTCGCGGTTGATATCACAAATTGCCACGCTGCCACCGCGGCCTGCTGCGTCCAGAGCTATCGCTCGTCCAATTCCAGCGCCAGCGCCGGTGACAAGAACCCAGCGGCCATCTAGCTTATTAACCTTCATATTTGCTTCCGTTTAGGGGTGGATTTGTTGGTGGCGGTGTTCGTATTTTTGCTGCGGCTCGCTCCCTTCGTGGTCGGGTTCTTGCTGCGCGCCGTTTTGGGAGGGGCTTTTCGCTTCACCGTTTTTGGGGCAGCCTTTCGCTTCGCTTTAACCGCCGGCTTTTTTCGAGCTTTGCGCTGGGGTTTGCAAAGCGCGTTGTACTCGTCCAGAGCCGCTTCCAGACCGAAAGCGATAGTGTCTTGATGCGGCAGCAGGTCAGGGTCAACAATGATGCCGAAATCCATGGAATCGCTGTAGCTGACGCAAGTGAAATTGACGCCCATTCCTGCCGTCAGAATTGACATCGGGTACATGTTTTCCATTCTAGCCCCGGCTATATACATGGGTATTGGGCTGCCGCGAACATTGGAGACGATAAGATTTGCCCCCAGCATCTGAGGTGCCTGGTCTTCGCGTAGTGAGTCCATCAAAGTGCTTACAAGAATGGGGGGCATCATCTGGAATAGCTCAACTACACCCATGGCGCCACTATGGGCTTGAGCTTTTGATTGTTCCGATTCCAGATTGATCGCCTGCAGACGCGCCAGGGGATCGTCCAGATCTGTGGCCAGGGTAACCGTGGTGGTCGTGACCTTGTTGCTTAACTGGTCATCGGCCTCGGATCTTAGTGATACTGGAATGTTGGTGCGTAGAGGTTCGTCCGGGAGTTGCGAATATTCAAGGAGATAACGTCTGATGGCACTGCTGACAAGGGCTAATACCACGTCATTCAATGACACATTAAAGTGATTTTTAATGGCCTTCATGTCGGTCAGTGACAAGGAGCAGAGTGTTACTGCTCGTTCGCTGTTAATAGCGCCATTAAAAGAGGCTGTGGGCACTACCGGATGTTTTTTCTGGGGGCTTTTCGGCCAAACGAGTTGTTCCAGTATCTTCGGGCGAAGAATGTCGTAGACGCCTTTGGCCGCATCGCGAGGAAGTCGGGTCAGATGCTGCCATGCCTTTGAAGATTGTTGGGGTAGGCTAGGAATTGATCCTGCCCTGGCCTCGCTGATGGATTTATCGATGGTTTTTTTCAGCGGCTGGTCGGGCTCAAAGTCACCGATAATCTCCAGCATTTTGAATCCACCCTCACCATCCATCATGCAATGATGAAACTTCTGAAAGTATGCGCATTTACCTCCCTCAAGACCTTCGATCAGCCAGATCTCCCACAGGGGCCTGTTGCGGTCTAGGTGCTTGCCGTAAAGATGGGCGGCGACCTCACACAGACTGGCGGTGTCGCCGGGCTTTGGCAGTGCGATATGTCTGATATGGTGGTCGAAGCTGAAGTTTTCGTCTTCTACCCAATAGGGTCTATCCAGGCCCAGCGGCACTGAGTGAAGTTTCCAGTGAAATTGAGGGATGAGGGACACTCTCTCCACGCAGTGCTGACGAAATTTTTGGTAATCGAAGCCGGCACGCTCGCTGCTATCGAGGACGATCAGGAGGGCGACATGCTGGTAGATGCTGCTGGTCTCGCCAGCGACAAACATGACATCTTCCCTGCTAAGTTGTTTGATTCGCGACATGCTGATTGTTCTCCCCACAAAAGCGGTAGTCATGGTGCCAACGGTATGGCTTGGACATTACATCCTACCAACTTTGAAGGAATTAAAAAACAATCCTGACTGTTTACTTGATATCGATCATGATAAGCGACCAGGCCAGACGCTAATAGGTATGAATGGGGTGTAAACAGCAATGGGCCATCCACGTGCTCTATTCGTTCCAAACCAGGATTTTTTACGCCTCAAAACGTAACCAATAACCAATTCGGGCTTCCATTGTTTGAGCGGATGGTCAAATTGCAGAGAGAACTTGGTCCTGATCTGTATTCATCGCTTGAGGCGCTTGCGGCTCAGGAAAAGGGGGTTACGTCTACACTTGTCAAAACTTTCGGCATGGCATCGGTGTCTGCTAAGCGCTGCCTCCGGGCCTGGACCCGGTCCAGCGCTTGTATGCGCGGGAGAAGGCAGTGGGGTCGGCGTAGCCGGTGAGGTAGGCGGTTTCGTTGAGGGAGACTTTCTTGGCGCTCAAGTAGTGCCGGGCCATCTTGTGGCGCAGTTCATCGAGTAATTTTTCGTAGTTGGTGCCTTCCGCTTTCAGTTTTCGGTACAGGGTTTGGCGGCCCAGGCCCAGTGATTGGGCAATACGCGCCATATCCAGAGCCCCGGTATGCAGGATGGGGATCAATAGGCTCTCTACCCGACCGCGGGTGGTAGTGGAGCTTTTCAAACTCTCCATCAGGGTATCGGCTCGTTCACTGAAAATGCCAAACACATAGCGGTCCGGCGGAGACAGTTTTACATACATCAGGGACTCTTCCACCAGGAAAGCATTGCGGTCGCAGCCGAATATTACGGGGGCACCCAGGATGCGTTCATATTCCGCCCGGCCACCCGGATCTGTATGGGTGAAGTGCACTTCTTTGGCAAAGGGCTTGTCGCTGAACTCACGGGCCAGGTTAATCATGATGGCAAAGGCCGACTCGGTCAGTTCGGGGAAACTGTTGGGGTTCTGGCGGGTGTCCACCAGCCATACTTCGCCATCGCCCGGCACGATTTCAAAGCGCCCCTCCGGCCGGTGGCCGTCCACCTCAACGACCAGACGACCGTAGCGGTTAATCTGGGCAAAGGCTTCGTTGGTGGTGGCGGCGCAACTGCAAATCAGCCCCACTATCGAGATTTGGGAAAACACGGCGGCTTCCCCCAGCTGCACCCCAAGGGCGGGTGCCTTGCACAGCTCTTTGCTGGCGCGCATCAGTTTCTGGTAGTGGTTCAGGGGAATGCGTTTGTCCCGGTCCAGCAAGTCGTCAGGGGCTATGCCAGAGCGTTGGGTCAGTAGTGTTTCGCTGGCACCTTTGGCCACGGCAAGCTCCATCAGCGCCTTGACGTATCCCGCTCCAATTGTGAGCCCTGCCATGACTGGTTTCTCCCTGTTGTTGGCTGCAGACATCATTTTGATTACTGCGGTCATGTTCCCTTGATCAGGGACAGATTACAATGTTCTGGCGCTACGGTGCGACGAAGCGAGTGTTGCTGGCGATGGCCGGTAAAGCTTGCGGTCGTCAGGGGCGATCTACTTCTGTCCCAGCTAAACTGGATAAACAACAATGGATGAGATACACAACGATGAAACTACGCTATAAATTCGCAATCGGCCTATTGGCAATCGTGGCGGCCGGAATAACCGCCATAGCTTTGGCAATGAGCCACACGGCGGACTGCGAACCGGTGCCGGAACTCTCCAAAGATGGAGAGCAGATGAAAGCGATTCTGGCGCGATGCTATGGCGCTCCCGATATTCTCGAATTTACCAATGTCACCAAGCCCAGCCCCGCCAGCGATGAGATATTGGTCAAAGTACAGGCCGCCTCAGTGAATCCATTGGACTGGCACCAAATGCGCGGCTCGCCCTATATCGTCCGACTTGGCGGAGGCCTGGGGGCACCCACGGATCCTCGTATCGGCGTCGATTTCGCCGGCACCGTAGAGGCGGTGGGTAAGGATGTCACCCGCTTTAAGCCAGGCGATGAAGTGTTTGGTGGCGCAGGCGGTGCTTTTGCCGAGTATGTGACAGTTCGCGAGACACGGGCGGTGGTGCACAAACCGGCCAATATGAGCTTTGAGCAGGCGGCCACGGTGCCTATTGCTGCTATCACTGCCTTGCAGGCACTGCGCGACAAGGGTCAACTGCAAGCGGGTCAGAAAGTGCTGATCAATGGTGCCTCTGGAGGGGTGGGCACGTTTGCTGTGCAGATCGCCAAGTCTATGGGTGCAGAGGTGACCGGGGTGTGCAGCACCCGTAACCTGGACATGGTCCGCTCTATCGGGGCTGATCATGTGTTTGACTACAAGCATGAAGACTATACCCGAAGTGGACAGCACTACGATCTGATTATCGATAATGTCGGCAATCACTCGCCATTGGTAAACCGGGGGGTTCTGACCCCCAACGGCAAGCTGGTTATTGTCGGTGGGCCCAAAGGCAATTGGTTGGGACCTCTGATGGGAATGATCAAGGCGATGCTGGTGGGGCCCTTCGTAGATCAGGAAATGCTCACCCTGATAGCGCAGCTCAAAGCTGATGACCTCACTATTTTGGCGGATCTTATGCAGACCGGAAAAATGACCCCGGTGATTGATCGACGGTTTTCCCTGAGTGACATTCCGGCAGCAATCGGCTATTCGGAAGAGGGCCATGTGCGGGGCAAAATCGCGGTGTATATGGAGTAAAGGTAGCGACAAATAAAGACGCCGGAATTGCTAGAACCTGCTCATGAATACCTCCAAACGGGTCCGATTCCCGCGGCTACGCGCCGTGCAGATATCATTACCCGTTTTCCTCGCTTCAGGCAGGTGAACTCAACGCAGCTCAAGGCCAATTCCTACATAGCGGCTTCGCAAGTGGTAGGTGGACAGGTCCTTGCCGTAACCATCGAAATAGAAGAGGGTGGTGCGCAGGTTATTGAACCGGGCGCCCAGGCTTAGTTTGCCGCTGAGATACTGGCCGGTGCTGTGATAGAGCCCGGTTTTCAGTTCCAGGCGGGTGTCGAAAGCGACCCGCCCGCGTTCGGTCTTCCACAGTGAGCCCTCTACCATAGTGCGCAGGCCGTCAAAATCGGATATCTGGACGTTGTTCCCTGGCTCCCACCAGATATCGTCCTCCCTGCCATCCTGGAAGCCAAAGCCCTGGCAGTCACAGAAGTAGCGCATCTCCACGTTGTACTTGAGCCAGCTGTCCTCCAGTGTATCCACAAACAATTGCGATGTGCTCTGCCAGCGCAGCATGGCGTAGTCCCAGCCACGGCTCACTTCGGCCAGGGCGTGGTCTTCGCCATAGGTCGTCCACAACTGGTCCAGCCGGTCGATTTCGTCTTCTTCCAACTGCTGGCCGTTAGACTCATGGGACCAGCCCAGCCGCAGCGTATCCTTGCCGTGGGCGAAGTCGTATTCAACTGAAAAGCCAGGGTTCTGGCGGCGTGAGATCACCGGTGCCGAATCGTAGCGATCACTGTTGATGGCATAAAAATCATAAAGCCCGTTGTAATGTAGCAGCAGCCGGTCGGGAGTGACCGCGTTGAAAAAGCGCCCGGAGCTGTTATCCATAGACTTGAACTGGTCCTGCCAGTGATGGAACTTGCGCTCTACCAGGGGGTATTTTATCGACAGGTAAAACTCGGCGTGATGCTCGTCGTCGATATTGTCATTGACTGGGGTGGTATAGACGAAGTAGTTCGGGTCGTCTGATTGCAGCATGCCGCTGCGCTCCCGCTTCTGGAGGTCACCCAACTCGGCAACCCGCCGCTGGCGATTCGGGTCTGCGGCCCCGGCGGAAGCCACGATCACCTCGTCAGTGTCGTATGCGCTGCGCGCAGCGGCGTCGGTCGCGGGTTCCGTCAGTTCGTCGTAGCAGCGCAGGCGGCCAATATCATCTTTCATTACCAGACATTGGAGGTAGCGCTGCTGAAAACTGTCTGGATTGGTCTCGGTACTGCCCTGTGCCGCAGACGCTGCTGCGAGCAGCAGGATGATAAACAGGTGATACATGAGCATCTTGGCCTCCGGTGTTGTTACTGCGACCAGCCAGTAGGTCGGTATTTTAAAGTGTTATATATTAAGTTTGCACTGCACAGAACAGGTATGAGGAAAAGTGACAGTGTCAGCACAGGTGGATTCACGCCGGCATCCCGGCTGACCAATCATCGGCATGGGTGTGGTGGTATGGCGCGGGGACAGCTTTCTGCTGGTAGCGAATTGACCACGCAAGTTGGTGTCCGGTTTTATTAGACCGCTACACTTCCTTACTGCCGATCATGTACTTCATGATGTGGATATAACTATCGACCCAATAGGCTTCTTTGTTACCCGCCAGATACGCTAGTAATT
>JBALVO010000085.1:7536-15975 GCA_036961445.1 Halioglobus sp. | reverse complement strand
GCGACACGGGATGCGACGCGCTGGTGATACTCCGCCAATGGTTTCGGTACGCCAATATCGTAGAGCTTCGCCCATAAGATGCATGAGGCGAGCAGGATGTCGGGCGTCCCGAAGTGCTCGCCCAGGACATGAGGTCGACCATCCTCCAACCATCGCGCCGCCTCATTAAAACTGTTCTCCACATACTTTCTTGCGAGCTCCACGGCGGCGGGCGCAGCGCCGTAGATCTCCGAAAGTCCATGCGGAGGGTCACCGTGAAGGCGAATGGTGTAAATCCGTGCGTCGATCTCGGTCATGATAAACAGGGTCCGGTCCTGGAGGATCGCCCGCTCGGCGGTGCCCGGTGCAGGCATGGGCAGAATATCGCCCCCGTGCCGGTCGGCGAGATAGGTGATGATCGCGGCGCTCTCGCCAATTTTTACCAGGTCGTCCTCGTAGAACGGAATCTTGTGCCGCTTGGACAACGTGCGGAAATGCTCATCCTCCATACCGGGGCCGCGCGACAGAATCTTCCTGTGCTCATACTCCAGCCCCAGTTCAGCCAAGGCCCACAGAGGGCGAAAGGTGCGAGGGGTACCCAGTCCCCATACAATTCTATTCATGGTCAGTACCTCCAGTAATCAATCTACGCCCGGCAACGCGGATCCCGCATAATACCTATCTGCCAAGGCGGTAAACCAGGGCGTGAACCAGTCGGGACGGCGGGTCAGTGTGCATTGGAAGTTGCCGGACCGCGTCATGCTGTGCGCACCTAGAGCGCATGGCCGATCACCAGCGGAACATAGCACCGACAAAAGGACCGCTTATGTCTATTTCGTCGATCGTGGTATCGCTGCCGACGTCGTAGGTCAGGTAGCGCCAGCCAAAGGTGAGATCAAAGCTGTCAAAGCGATAACCGCCCCCACCCCATGCTGACCAGGTAAAATCCGAATCCCCGCTACCTATGTTAACGCTATAGGGGATGTACCACTTGTCCGACAGGTAATAGAGACCCCTGGCACCGGCGATCGCATCCCAGTGCTCCATCCTGTCCGATCGCTCCACCACGCTGGGTGACTTTCCCGGGATAATCGATTCGATCTCCACCCTGGCGTCGACTTCCAGCCAGAAATAGCGCGCACCCGCGTAGACTTCGAATCTCTGCTGCTCATCATCGACAATCATGTAGCCAATGTTTGGTGTAACGACCCAGGTCTCGAGCCCACCTGTGTCAAAGGTCACGCCCGGTAACAATTGTTCATCAAAGTCTTTATTGGAAATATCCCCATACACCAGGTCCAACGCGAATGACCATCGATCCTTGCGAAGGCGACCAGCAGTCATCAGGAAGATATCGATGTCTTCCAGGATATCGTTGCGCGTAATTTTGTACTCGTAACCGTTATTGAGCTTGATATCGTTTTCCGGTATCCATCCATAGATCTGCAGGTCGCCCTTCCAGTCGCCCTCAGCAAACGTGGGGCTTGCTGGAAGCAGCAAGCCCGCCAAGGCAAACATCCACAGCAGCAGCCGGCAGCGGCCGAGGATAAGCACCAATCGCGACTTTATGCTTATCGTGGTTGTCATATCTCTCCAGTACCTCATTGTGTAAGCTTCAGGATTTCGCCTATGTGGAATCTCTCGCGATATCAAATGCGCCGCCAGGGCGAATCGAGCGAAGGCCAGGTAAGGTAAGGTCAGGTCAGGTCAGGGTACGCCGGGCGGAAACGACCCTGCGTACCTGTCCAGTTTTTACTATACCGACCTTGATCCAGGCATGGGATCAGAGGTTATGCCCCCTCTTCGGTTTCGTCTGCGGCGCCAAGGCCACCCAAGGAAAGCGTGCTTTCGTAATCTCCCTTGTGGGTCTCCCCTTCGCCGCTCTCGTTGAAGTACACCCAGGGTGTGCTTTGGCTGGCGTGCTTCTGCAGGACCGGGTCGGGCGTGCGGAAGCCCCAATCATCCCAGTTAGCCATCACCTTGTCCTGGACGTCCTTCGGCCAGGCCCGCCGGAAGGTCAGGATATGCGGTTTGGGTTGGTCTACCATCTCTTCCGTACCGAGGCAGCTATAGATACAGATTCCCGAGCCGCTTTTAATCTTCTGTCCCGGGACACCAATCCGACCGAAGTAGTCTTCCGTGGTGTGGTAGGCCTCCGTCCCGACGCCGAACTTGGGAGAGTCGGCAAAGAACCAGACGCCCTTCTCTGGATGGTTGCGGGTGGCAAAGGCGTAGGTCACGGCCAGCGGATCTTCGGGATCGATGTCCTCGCCGACGACCAGGAGTTTGGTGAAGCACCCGCCGATGTGATCCCACCAGATGAATTTGCCGAGCTTCGTCATGAACTCGTCGAGGCTCCAGCCGGTGGTCTTGTGCCAGTCGTTCTTCACCCTGAGGACGAACCAGCTGCCGGAAGACTCGATGGTCGCGAGACCGTCGATGACCGGGAAGCCCTCCTTCTTGAGCGCGAGGACCACATCGCCACTGTTGCAGACAGCGATGCCGATCACCGTGCTGTTGGGCGTCACGGCGGGGACTGCGGTCGGAAGAATCGCGTTGTTCCTGAACGTCACGCAGGTGATGTCCTGCCGCTGTTTAGGGGCTTTTTTGTGGTCGAAGTGATAGCCCGCGTGCTCGCCGTAGGGCCCCTCCATGAGCATCTCCGAAGCCGAGACGACGCCCTCGACGACGATTTCGGACGTCGCGGGCACGAGCAGGTCGTTGGTCTCGCACTTGACCATCTCGATGGGCGCATTGAGCATTTGGCTCGCGACATCGTACTCGCTGACGTTGTCGGGGATGCGGCTCGCGCTCTGCCAGGCACAGACCGGGGGCACGCCGAAGGCGATGGCGAACGGCATGTCCTCGCCCTTCTCCGCCCACTGGGCCCAGACCATGCCGTTGTGCTGGTTCGGCGCGATCCAGTAGCCCTTCATCGTGTTTTTGTCGTGCACGGCGGAGCGGTTGATCGACCAGCTGGTCCATTTGCCATCGGGGGTCTGGCAGGTATTTACGCCCGCGGACTGCAGCATGCGCTCGGCGTCACCCGCGTGCTGGAGCGGCACGGGGAGCTTCATCAGGTCGATGTCATCGCCGGTCCACTTGTTCTCCTTGCAAGGTGCATCCTTGGCATCGAGGATCTTCGGCGGGTGCACCGGGTTGTTTTCCACGGAGTGCATGTAGGCTTCCAGGATTTCCATCAGCGTGGCATCGGGCGGCGCGCCCACGTTGGGCGCCACCCGGCACCAGGGCCGGCCTCGGGTGCCGCTCTTGGTAAAACCCCATTCGGCAGCACGAAACCCCGGACTGTCTTTGACGTTGTTGAAGATGGGCGACGGCGACATCGTCTCGTCCGCGTAACGGCAGATCGCGCCCATCTCCAGGTCCCAGTCCACCTCGTCGTCGATGGCGAGGTATTCTCCCTCCTTCACCATCTGTTCAAGGTATTCGCGATAGCTGCGGGGAATACTGTCGTAGTCAATTTTAACGGTCATGGTTGTCTCCAGGTATTGAGTTCGTAGTTCCAGAAATCACTTGTGCTCTTTCATCTCAGATACATTGGCTCTAGCTGTATCAGCGCCTGTGGATTTAAGTGATCCGGCCCAGCGTTTCACGGCGCCAGTGTCGATACCGAACAGGTCCAGTACCCTGCCCACGCTGTGGTTGATCAGGTCGTCAATAGTCTTCGGCTGGTTATAGAACGCCGGCATGGGCGGGGCGATGACGGCGCCCAGCTGCGCCACCTCGTACAACAGCTTGCAATGCCCAACGTGCATCGGCACTTCCCGCGGCATCAGCACCAGTGGCCGGCGTTCTTTCAAAACCACGTCAGCGGCCCTGACCAGCAGATTTTCAGCCGCCGAGTGTGCGATTGCTGACAGGGTATTCATCGAACAGGGTGCGATTACCATCCCATCAGTCCTGAACGAGCCGCTGGAAATCGTCGCAGCCTGGTTGGCATGCCCATGCACCACATCGGCCAGACTTTCGACGTAGTCGATGCTGTGATTGGTTTCGATATCGATATTCAGGCGGCCGAATTTACTCATGATCAGGTGCGTTTCGACGTCGCCGAGCTCCTTCAATACCTCCAGCATGCGGATGCCATAGATCACGCCGCTGGCGCCGGAAATACCAATGATCAACCGTTTCACTCTCGGCCCTCCGCGGGCTCAAGCCACTGTAAATAGGTGACTGGAATACCGTCCGGGTCATGGACCTGGAACAGGCGGCTACCCCAGCTGGTATCGGTGACAGGCGGTGCATCAAGCGCCAGGCGCGACCTGGCTTCATCGATGTCGGCAACCTCGATGACGATGTGCATTCTGTCCGCGGGCTCACCCAGCGCCAACGGAGGCTGCTCGCGTTCATTATCAATAATCTCCAGTCGCATCCCGCCGGTGTCGAAGCGTCGGCCCCGGGCGTTATCGCGATCCCACTCCTCGACAGTGGGAAAACCCAGCAGGTCGCCGTAGAAAAGACTCACCTCGTCGAAGCGGTTGGTTAGCAGTGCGACATAGCTCATGCGGATATCCCCATCTTGGGTTCCTCGTTGACGCCCGCGCCCTGGCACCGGGGCAACACGTCGTTCATCAGTAATTGCAGGTTGCGATCCCAGGCTTCCTGCTCGCCGGAAGCATCGTAGGACACGATGGTCAGGTGCCCGAAACCACCGGTCTGCGCCTGCAGATCAATAATGCGATCTGCCACGGTATCCGGCGAACCCACCAGCCACAGCTTATCCGCCAGGTATTCCAGCGAAATGTCCTCGTCGGCCATGGCCGGGTCTTCCTTCAGGAACGGCCCCAGGCCCAGACCCAGGTAAATTGGCAGCAGGAACTCACGCCAGCAGCGGCCCATGATGCCGTTGATGGCCAAATCACGCGCCTCGGCATCGGTGGGCGCCACGTAGACGTCGCGAATCACCCGCCAGTCGCCGCGATCGGGAACCCGGCCGGATCGGGCCGCGCCCTCCTCCACCGCCTCCCAGTGTTTGGCGGTGATCGCCGCATCAGGCGTTACGCTCAAGCTCACCGGGATATAGCCTTTCTCACCGGCGAGCTTGTGGTTTTCAGACCCCGGCGTGAGGCCGGCAATGGCAACCCGGGGATGTGGCGTTTGGTAGGGTGAGAGATGGTAGCCCAGGCCAGGCAACTCGCTCTGGGTTGGGCCCATGGACCAGAATTCGCCGCGATGCTCACTGGCGCCATCACGCCATAGCCGGACCATCATATCCAGGGCTTCGAAGGTCATGCGGCGATTGCGCCCGTCGCTGGTGTCGATATCAAACAGCGCGTGATCAGTGGGCAGGGCGCTAATGCCCACGCCCAGTTGGTAGCGGCCCTCGGCCATGTGGTCCAGGTAGGCCACCCGGTGGGCCAGCTCGACGGGATTGTGATAAGGGAGCAGGTGCCCGAGAGGCCCCAACCGTATCTGCTTCGTGCGCAGCAGTGCCTGGGCTATCAGCAGGTCAGGGGCCGGACAAGGCTCCCAGGCGGCGGTGAAATGTTCCCCGATCCATGCCTCGTGAAAACCCAGGGCGTCGAGCCGCTGGAGTTCTTGCAGATCCCATAGCTGGCCTGCCCTTACTGAACATTCCGGAGGATGTGTAGGCATGAGAAATGCGCCAAGTTTCATTCCAGCTACCTCACAGATCTGAAGAACACACAGCGGGCCACAATCTTATCGACTGCAATAATCATTGACCTGCCTCATGGTTGGTTGAGTAGAGTTTGCGCCATACTTCGGTTACGTTTTAGTCTATTTCTGCCAAATGACGGTGGTTGTAATGATGCAGATCAACAACTTCTCAGCTCCTGACCAGCATGAGCATCGACGCTAAATCCGATAAGCTCATGACGGGCCCACCCGTGCTGCGAGTGGGGCACCTGCTGGCCTTCACTTCCTGGCTTTCCACTGCAGGTGTATCGGTCGAGCGACTGTTGCGCGTGCAAAAATTACCTGTCATGTGCGATGAGCCCGATTTTTTTGTTCCGGTGCCCAATCTCTGGGGGTTTTTTGAGGCAGCGGCGCGGGCTGTAGATCCCGATGTGGGATGGCTGGTGGGCAAACACATGGGAGATCAGAACCTCAACCACAGCCTGCTGCAAAAACTGCAGCGCGCCCCCAGTCTTTACCTGGCACTGCAGGGACTGGTGCAAAGCGTCAGAGAAGAAGCCTCCGACCTCCAGTTGGGACTGTATGAACGCGCGGACGACGTGTTGCTATTCACACACTATCCGGGCCTGTCGAATGTGCCGGGCTACGACCAGTCACAGGCCTACCAGTTAGGGCTTTTCATTGGCGTGGTCCGCCATTTTCTGGGGAAGCACTGGGTCCCGGATGAAATAGGGGTTCAATGCCAGCGCTCACCGACTGGACTCATGGAGATCTTCCCCCACTCCCGTATTCGCACAGGTCAGAACATTGCTTATGTGGCGGTACCACGAAACGGACTGCATCGGGCAGCCCTACCTCGTGCAGTAGAGCCCCTGTCCGATGGTACGTCAGGTGGAAAAAATGACTTCGAATTCGCAGGAAAACTCCGTGCCATACTCAGGTCATACCTGCCCGACGGCTACCCATCCGCCAGCTTTGCCGCTGAACTCATGGGCATCTCCGAACGCAGCCTGGCACGCAGACTCTCTGCCAAGGACCTCACTTACGGGAACGTGGTGGATGATTTACGTTTCACCATGGCAAAAGAGTTACTGCAGAATTCTGACCAGCAGATCGGTGAGGTCGCATTGTCCGTTGGGTTCCAGGACCAGAGCAATTTCAACCGAATGTTTCGCCGCATGGGTGGCACGAGCCCGAAGCAGTTCCGCAAGGCGATGCGCCACTGATCATCAGGCATAAGCCTCATCAGCCATTCCGCCGGGGAACACCGGGGTGCTGGACTCTCTATCGCTGGTAGCGCGCAGGAATAATGCCTGACAGAATCGGCTCGCACTCCGCGCGGGTGGGCGCCGGCAGGGTGACAAATAAGCGGTCGGCCCCTGCAGACAGCAGTTGATCGATACGCGAGCGGCACTCGGTCACTGAGCCGGCAATACTGATACTGCGTGCCAGTCGGTCCGAGACCGCCGCGCTCGCTCTCTCGGCGCCGCCCTCCAGGTAAGCCGCCTGGATTTCCTGCACATCCTCCTCATATCCCAGTGCCGCCGCAGCCCTGGCATAGGGACTATTGGCCTGGCCGTAGTACATGGCGATGCCGAATTTCGCCATGGGTAAAACCTGGTCAGGATCGTCGTGGGCCAGCAGTTGGAAGGTGGGAGCCACGGTGATCTCACCGGCATCGCGACCACTGGCGGCCGCCGCGTGTGCCAGTTTTTCCCGCCCCCAGCTGATGCATTCCGCCGGCAGGTTGGCCGGTATCCAGCCATTGGCCAGTTCGCCGCAGACCTGCAAGCCCCGCTCTAGTAGAGCGCCATTCCATATGGGAATTTCCTCCCGCAACGGCTCGAAGGACAGCTTTACCCCGCCGGTGCGGAAGAATTTGCCCTCGAAAGGGGAACGATCCCGAGCCCAGATCCTGCGACAAATAGCGATGACCTCGCGGGTATGGGCCAGCGGCGCCTTGAACTCAAGCCCGTGCCAGCCCTCCACCAGATTGGGCGTACTGCCGCCCAGGCCGAGTATAAATCGCCCCCCGGAGAGTTCGTCCAGCGTCGCCGCTGTGGAGGCCAGTACTGCTGGCGAGCGGGAAAACACGTTAGCGATGCCGAAGCACACGTTGATGTTCTCGGTAGCCGCCAGCAGTCGATCACACAGGCTGACGCCGTCGCGCCCGAAGGACTCGGGAATCATCAGGCAATCGTAACCGAGTTCGTCGGCCAGGCGGGCAATGTCCAGCGCCTGGTCCCAGGTGGTCATGCGATCCCAGATGCCCAGGTTCAGCCCCAGTGGAATGCGCTTCGAGTCCTGCTTCTGTGTATTCATACCTTGTCACCCTGCTTTTGCTTGATCAGAAAAATCGTTGCCAGGCACTCAACAGCACCGTCCGATCGCTCATACAGAGGCGCTCGGTCGCTCCGCGATTCGCGAGTGCCAGGCCAGGGTTGCCACATTATTCTCCGGGATAGGCATCCTGACCTGGGCCGCGAACTCCGCTATCACGAAGGCGGAAATGTCAGCCAATGAAAATTGATGGATCGCCAGGAAGTCCCTGCCCTGCAGTTGTTCCTCAAGCCGGCTGTAGAAGATATCAACGCGTGCCTTGCCGCGCAAAGCCAGCTCCGGAATTTGCTCAAAGTTATCCGGTCCGGGGAGCGCACGGTCGGCCATTTTCGGATGGCTGTTACGCAGCACATCGGCAACCGGCATAGCGCATTGCTGGTCAATAATCGAATTCCACATCATCACCTGGGCTCGCTCATCAGGTGTAGTTCCCATAAGAGGTGGCTCGGGATGGGTAGCCTCCAGGTAAGTGGCAATAGCCACGTTTTCACTAATGGTTAT
>JBALVO010000085.1:0-7436 GCA_036961445.1 Halioglobus sp. | reverse complement strand
CGGGATGGGTAGCCTCCAGGTAAGTGGCAATAGCCACGTTTTCACTAATGGTTATTCCGCTGTCGGTCACCAGAACGGGCACGGTCGCCAGGGGATTAACAGCCAGGAACTCAGGGGAGAGCTGTTCGCCCTTACCCAGGTCAACCTGGTGCGTTTCAATATTGAGTCCTTTTTCGGCGATGAACATGCGCGCGCGGCGCGGGCTCGGTGCGGTGGGGCAGTCGTAAAATATCATGGTATGTTCTCCTGTTTTTTCCTGTCTGGTATTCAGCCTTTTTGCCCGAATACCACCTTATGAATAGCTGGGTTTTCCTGTGGCTTAATGCGCGCTTCCTCGAACTGTGCTCGCCCTTCTCGCAGCTTTGGCCGCTCCTTCAACTCCTCCAGCCAGCGCGCGAGCCCCGGCCGCTCATCCAGTGATTGCTCCAGGCCCCGCCATAATGAAACCCAGGGCCAGATGGCCATATCGGCGATCGAGTAGAAATCACCGGCGACATAGCGATTCTGCTGCAACCGCTCGTCCAGCACGCCGAACAGGCGGCTGATCTCATTGCGGTAGCGGTCCTTGGCATAGGGTAGATCGTTGGGCGGCTCCATCGACGGTGCGTATTTCAGAAAGTGAAATGCCTGGCCGGCCATCGGCCCCAACCCGCCCATCTGCCACATCAACCATTCATCGACGGCAATGCGCTGTCTTTCGGTTTCGCCATAGAATTTACCGGTCTTGCGGGCCAGGTATTGCAAGATAGCCCCGGATTCAAAAATTGAGACCGGCTGTCCATCCGGCCCCTTCGGGTCAACAATCGCAGGCATGCGACGATTGGGCGAGAGAACCGTGAATGCTTCTTCAAACTGTTCGCCCTTGGCAAGATCAACCAGACGGGTGGTATAGGGCAGCCCCATCTCTTCCAGCGCGATGGTGATCTTCCAGCCATTCGGCGTGGGCCAGTAATACAATAAAATGTTGTCGTCCATAAACACCTCTGAAGCTGTTGCTTTGAGTGCCATACGATACTTATCGCATTTGCGGCCACTTGCTATTCAAGGGTAATCACGCGCCCAGTGATTGCGGGTCGATCATCATGCCGCCAGTCAGCACCTGGCCGCCATCCACCCTGACAATCTCCCCGGTCATATAGGCCGTGGCATCGGAGGCCAGGAAGATGGCCATTTTCGCAATGTCATCGGTGCTGCCGTAGCGGCCCATGGGCACGCTGGCCATAAGTGTCTTGTTCAACTCGGGAGTCGCCGCGAACTTCTGTACCCCCTCGGTGCCCTCAATGGGGCCCGGCACGATGGCGTTGACACGTATACCGTGGGACCCCCACTCGAAAGCCAGCGACTGAGTGAGCATGTTGACGCCCGCCTTGGCCGCGCAGGCATGGGACTGGCCCCAGTAGGGTACGGACGCCTGCGGCGCCGAGATGTTGATAAACGAAGCGCCTGGCTTGCGGGCGTAATCGTAGGCCGACCTGAGCACATTGAATGTACCCAGCAGGTCGATATCAATGACCGTCTTGAACGCATTGGCGGACATCGTCTCCGCCGGGGCGATAAACAGGCCCGCCGCGCCAGACACTACAATATCCAGTGGGCCAAACAGCTCCGCGGTTTGCCCGATAGCATTATTGACGCCGCCATAATCGCGCACGTCAGCGGCAAAGCCCAATACATGAGCGTCTTCCCGCAGGCCACGGAGGTATTCCACCGTATCGTCCACCTTTTCCTGCTTGCGGCTCAATACCGCTACCTGGGCACCAGCCTGCACAAAGGCGGCGGCAATTTCCCTGTTGATACCACTGGTTCCGCCTGCAATAAATGCGGCTTGTCCTTTCAGGATGTCTTGTTCGAACATAGCTAGCGCCTCGTTTTTGCTTACTTTGATACAGTGAGGAGAATGCTAGCACTGGGGAGCGACAGCGGCGCTCCCCCATAGGGGGGGTCAGGTCAGGGCAGGGCCAGGTAACCCAATCGAAAGGCCAGCCAGATGGCCTGTGTCTTGTTTCTCGCGTTGAGTTTCTTCAGGGACTGCTTGATGTACTGACGCACCGTCTCGTTCTGGATCTCCAGGATTTCAGCCGTCTCCATAGTCGAGTACCCCTGTGCTGCCCAGAATAAACAGTCCAGCTCACGGCGAGTCAGCGGATGCTTCATGAACTCCGGGGATTCTTCGCGCCATCCCAGTCGATCAATACAGATCGCGACAAAGTTAAGTGCCATCCAATGCAGTCGGCATAACACCTCCTCGCTCAGGGGGCCGGTATCGGGATTGTCGTCAAAGCGAAAGGCAACCAGTGACCAGTATTCCCCGCGACCGGTAAATACCGGGACGTGGAACGATTCCCGGATGCCCGCCCGGATCACAGTCTTGAACCAGTTGGCGGCGACCACGTTGCTGGCCATGCTGCGGTCAGCCAAAAATTCCTTGAGGACAATCCATTCAGGCAATACTTTCTGCGACATGCGGCGGCGGACCGGATCAATTGATTGACTAAGCGGTGTTTTGGCCGGGCCGGCAAGCTCATCTTGGTATTGAAACCAGCGCTCTAGCAGCGACTCATTGATATTGACAGGCAACGCGCGGCGCAGCAGTCCCGGCCTGCCGCTGGGTAAATTGCCAATGGGTGTGTAGGTAAACATCCCGCCGGATATCCCAATCTGTTCGAAGTACTCAGCGGCCGCGTTTTTAATATCTTCCTCGCTGCCGAGGCTTTCCCAGTCAATATTACCCATGCCGATTTCCACCCCCGAATGGGGGACTTCGAAGTTCGTTGGAATTCTATATCTTGGCTTCCCTCACAAGCAAGACACGATTGCAGCAGGTACGGCAACACTCAGGGCGTCGGGAAGCAAAAAAATTTCAGCCGGGTGTTACCGAGCTTGCTAACAGATATCGGGAGAACAACATGACGAATAGAATTTTGACCATAGAGGATATCGAGCGGATAGAGGCAACCCCGCTGGAACAGCGTTTGCCGGGCTCAACCGGCTACGAGGCCCTGCTGTCAACTGTGGCCAAATTTCCGCACCACATCGCCATCACCGCTCTGGAACCCGGTGCACCGCTGGGTGCGAGCCGCGATGTGACGTTCAGTGAACTGCTGGCGCAGGTCAACAAGGCAGCGAACATGTTGCGCAGACGTGGTCTGCAAGCCGATGAATCGGTAACCCATTTCCTGCCACTGGTGCCCGAGGCGTTCTACGTAATGATTGCCGCCGAGACCGTGGGCATCATCAACCCGGTCAACCCGATGCTGGAAGTCGAGCACATTGCTGGCATCACCCGCTCGGCCAACACACGCATCCTGGTTATCCCCGGCAAGGCTTGCAGTCAGGAGCTCTTCGACAAAGGCTGTGAGATTGCCGCTGCGAACCCCGACATTCACACCGTTTACGTGCTGGGCGGCGGCGACGAATGTGACGGTGAAATGTTCCTGCCACTGGAGGCGTCGATCGCGGAACAGGACGGCGCACAGATTATCGGCGGCGCGGCCGGATCGCTGGATGACACGGTTGCCTATTTCCATACCGGTGGCACAACCGGCGTCCCCAAGCTTGCACAGCACTCACAGCGTATGCGCGTCACCCAGACCATTTCGACAGGCATGATGATGGACTACGACGAGGATGATTGTGTTGTTCTGGGTCTCCCCATGTTTCATGTCGCAGGCTCAATCATCCTGGGCCTGACGCCCCTGTTCTGTGGGTCCCGGCTGCTATTACTCAGCCCCGATGGTTACCGCGATAAAGTCGCGCTGCAGGCATTCTGGAAGATCATCGAACAGCAGCAGGTGAGCGCACTGATGGCCGTGCCCACCGTGCTTTCGGCACTACTGAATGTCCCCGTGGGCAACGCGGACCTGTCTTCACTAAACACCTTACTTACCGGGGGATCCGCCGTACCAACCGAGCTGATGAAGGCGGTGAGCGAGCACACTGGTGTGGAGGTTAGCCAGGGCTTTGGCATGACCGAGATTGGCGGGATGGGCCTGACCCAGACGCAACCTCGAGCACAAGTCCGTGGATCCGCTGGTATTCGCGGGCCCTATATACAGGTGAAAATTGGCATTCAGAATGCCGACGGCAGCGTAACCGGTGAAGCACCACCCAACCAAATCGGCGAATTGTGCTTCAAGGGCCCCTGCGTGATGCCCGGCTATGCGGGGGGGCGTGCACAACAGGAAACATTTTCTGATGACGGCTGGCTGAATACCGGCGACCTGGCGCGCATGGACGAGAACGGGGAAGTGTGGATCACGGGCCGGGCCAAGGATGTGATCATTCGCAGCGGCCACAATATCGACGCCTTGATTATCGAGGATGTCCTGCAGGGCCACCCCGCGGTCGAAGTGGCGGCGGCCGTGGGCAAACCGGATGCGTACGCCGGCGAACTGCCCATCGCCTACGTGCAGTTAAAGCCCGGCGCAGATGTCAGTGCCAGTGAACTGGCGGCCTACGCAAAACAACATATCGTCGAGCGCGCCGCGGCCCCCACCGAGGTGATCCTGATGGAGGAAATCCCCAAGACCGGTATCGACAAGGTATTCAAGCCCGCATTGCGCTTCGACGCGATCCGGCGCACCTACGAAAGCATCATCGCCGAGGACCCCGCCATTCAGGTGGAAGCCACGGTGGTGGTCGGCAATCACCCCTCCGCCGGTGTCATGGCCAGCATATTACTGCGCGGCAACAGATCGGAGAATCAAGAGGCGCTGGTACGTTCGGTACTAAGCCCATTTTCAACCCAATTCAATATCGAATGGCAGCACGACGAACGGGCCAGCGCGCACTGAGGCTTGCACCGTAAATACCCCAACTACTGACGAGAAAGGATATAACCATGTATAACAAAACTGGCAGGATACAAACCACCAGACGCCCACTGGCAGTCGCCGTAGCGCTGTGCGGCGGCACGCTGCTCTCCGGCCTCTCCCAGGCTCAGGGCACCCCTTCAGGACCAATGCTTGAAGAGATAGTAGTGACGGCCACAAAGCGCCTGGAAAGCCTGCAGGATGTGCCTATTTCGGTAAGCGCGGTTTCCGCTGAAAAAATGGCGGAAGCTGGCATAGATCGCATCGAGAATCTGGCGCCCTATGTACCCAACCTGTCCATGGCTGAGAACGGCATTGGTACTGCTATCTACATACGGGGAATCGGCTCCGGTATCAACGCCGGCTTCGAACAGTCCGCCGGCATGTATGTAGACGGCGTCTATTACGGACGGCCACAGCTGTCTCGCGCCCCATTCCTGGACCTGGCACGAGTCGAGGTAGTGCGCGGCCCACAGCCGATCCTGTTCGGCAAGAACAGTATCGCCGGGGCGATCAGCATGATCACAGCCAAGCCCACCGACGAGTTCGAGGGCTCGATGTCCATGTTGTACGAACCCGACGCCGAGGAACTGGAGGGCACCGCCGTGGTATCCGGCCCCCTGACCGACTCGCTATCGGGTCGGCTGGCAGTCAAGTACCGGGAAACCGACGGTTACCTGGAGAATATCTATCTTGATGACGGCGAGGCAAACCGCGAGGAATCCACTTTCCGCGGCACACTCCAATGGGACGCCACGGAAGACCTGCGAGTTACCCTGAAGGGGGAAGTCGGCAGTTTCGACGTCAAAGGTCGGAACATGGAAGTTATCTCGGACAATCCGTCGGTTAACCCGGCCTTTGGTGGCCTGACCTACTCGGAAATCCAGGTTAAGGTCTTCGGTCAGCCGGAAGCCGGCCTGAACGTGAAGCAGGATCAAAAGCGCACATCCAATGGCGACTTCAGCAACAATGACACCGAGAATGTCACCATGACTATCGACTATGCCATGGGCGATCATACATTGACCTCCGTTACCGGCTACGTCCACTACGAGTTTGACGAGAACTGCGACTGCGACTTTTCCAGCGCCTCGGTATTAAGTGTGCCGCTGGATGAGGAGTACGACCAGTTTAGCCAGGAACTGCGGCTGACATCCCCCGGCGGTGAAACCCTGGACTACATTGCCGGGCTTTTCTACCAGACCAGCGACCTGGATTCGGGCGACACCATCGGCGTACCCGCCGACAGTATCCTGGTTCCGGCCGTAAACCAGAGGGTTCCTGGTGGGGGCGACGCCATCGGTTTCACCGGTGCCAAACGCAAGTTCACCCAGGATTCCGATATCTGGGCGGCCTTTGCCCAGCTGACCTGGAATGTCACCGATCGCCTGCGCCTCATCGCTGGCGGCCGCTATACCGTCGAGGATAAGGAAGGGACACGCACGCTAGCCCTTTATAACCTGGATGGCACCGACATTACCGATCCCGGGCAGGCAGGCCTCGCAACGGTTGTTTTTGGCCAACTATTCAATGTTCAGGTCACTGACCATGACTTGAAGGGTTCACGCGACGAAGAAAATTTTACGCCACAATTTACGGCGCAGTTTGACTGGAGTGACGATACGATGGTCTACGCCACCGCCTCCACCGGGTTCAAGTCAGGGGGATATGACGCGCGCGGGAACGTGGTCCCCGACACTGACAATCCTTTCGTCAAAGATCCGAGTAAGGGTTCCTGGGAGTACGAGGACGAAGAGGCTACCAGTTTCGAAGTGGGATCCAAGTCAAGCTTCGCCGGAGGCGCCGCGGAGCTCAATACCGCGTTTTTCTTCACCACCTACGATGACCTGCAGGTGAGTATTTTCGATGGTACCCTCGGCTTCCTGGTCGACAACGCGGCCAAGGCCGAAATCATGGGCGCCGAAATCGACGGTCGCTGGGCGGCCACCGAGCACCTGACCCTGAGCGGCTCCGTGGCGTGGACTGATTTCGAGTTCAAGGATTTCGATAACGGCCAGTGTAACTTTTCCGAGGTACAATCCGGCGCCTGCTCCGCGGAAGGCACGATCTCCTATGAGGGGCGCACCAACCAATACGTCGCCGACTGGTCGGGACGCCTGTCGGGAGACTATGCCATACCCATCGGTTCGAGCCTGGAAGGCCGCGCCACCGTCGACCTGCTATACAGCGACGAGTACTTCCCATCGCAGAACCTTGACCCCTCGACCGTCCAGGACAGCTACTGGAAAGTCAACGCCCGCCTGGCGCTCAGTTCTGCCGACGGTAAATGGGAAGTGGCATTACTCGGGCGTAATCTCACCGATGAAGACGTGGTGACCTACTCCAATCCGATTCCTCTGTCGCAAAGTTCATTTGGCGTACTCAGTCACTTCGGAAGCGTCGAACAGCAGCGTAACGTTGCCCTTCAGGCGAGCTATCGTTTTTGACTGGGAAGGTGTCACAACGCGGTTGGCTCCCGCGATGTGACTTCCTCGCATAAAAGCATAAAAGGGGTCAGCTGACCCCTTTTATGCCTTTTTGATCCGTGGGCGTTCTATAACAGCGCAGCCATCACGACATCGCCTTGATATAGGTTGTCATATCAAAATAGTCGCGCCAAACAGC
>JBALVO010000084.1:0-15993 GCA_036961445.1 Halioglobus sp. | reverse complement strand
CCCGGGGAGCAACTAGATTCGATCTACCACTGGTTTGCCGTGTCGAAAATGAATAAAGGGGCCTTCCTCCTCGGGGCTATGGCCTTGCTCAAGGCGGCGTTCTACCTCCGCCAGCACCATGCGGGTGATATTGGGTAAATCCAGTTTCAGCGTATCTTTAATCGCTACCCAGTGAATCTCCAACAACTCCCCGGAACCCTCCGGCGCCTCGTGTACCTCTCCCTGGATAAGTTCTGCTTCGGCCATAAAGAAGCGTGCGTCAAAGCGGCGGGAGCGATAAGGCGGCGTGATAGCGCGCGCCACCAGGCGCAGGGTGTCCAGGCGTGGGTTTACATCGTGCTGGAGAAAATCGCGCCAGTGGGGCGAACGCGACTGCAAGGTCGGTGTATGTGGCTCCCCCAGAACCAGGCCGGTTTCCTCATAGGTTTCCCTGATTGCGGCCATGGCCAGCCCCCTGGCCTTCTCCGGCGAACACCCCCCCGACAGGCGCTTAAGCACCGCCGGATGAAGATCATGGGGGGGCTGCAGACGCATATCGCCCACATCCACCTTGCCTCCGGGGAAGACAAACTTGTTGGGCATAAACTTGTGACCGGCAGCGCGTTTACCCATCAGTATCCTGGGGTGACCCGCATCGCGGCGCACTACAATCAAGGTGGCCGCATCTCTGGGGCGCACCGCACGCCCCGCTGAGCGAAACTCACTTTTGGCACCGGGGGTGCGCTGGTAACTATCTTTGCCCGTCATGATTGCAACCGACTCACCGCTTGCTCAGCGGCGCTCAGGGAATCATCAATACGCTGGCGCAGCGCCGGCATATCCACGCCGTCGGTACTCTTCTGCCCCGCCATGTAGCGCGCGTAAACACCATGCAGAATGGCGGCCGACTTCCAGCAGGTGAAGCCGATATAGTAATCGAGCATCTCCAGGCTGCGCCCGGTGCGCCGGGCATAGCGCTGCGCCAATTCGCTGCGCGCTGGAAATCCAGGCAGCGACGTTGCCGCTGTGGGATTGGCCTGGATGTCAGCGGCATTTTCGGGCCAGGGATTCAATGCATAAGCCAGGTCTGCCAGCGGGTCACCCAGGGTGGATATTTCCCAGTCGACCACCGCCGCAATAGTCGAGTCGGCGCCAATAAGGCAGTTGTGCAGGCCATAATCACCATGCACAACCCGCGCCTTGCCCTGTTGCGGCATGTGCTGCAGAAAGTAGCGCTGCAATTCATGCGCGCGCGGATCATCGTATTGCGCCGGTGCCATGGATGAGGTCCAGGAACGATACCAGGTCTTCAATTGCCGCCCGACGTAGTTCTCTTTTTTACCCAACTCGCCCAGGCCAATCTCATCCGGGTCCAGGGCATGTAAATCAGCCAGCGTGTCAAAGAAAGAATGTGCCAGCACTGTGCGCCTGTCCTGTGGTACCCAAGCGCTGGTCTCCTGCGAAGAATACAGTGGCCGACCCTCCACCAGGCCCATCAAATAAAACCAGGCACCGGTTATCTGCGGATCTTCACAGAACCCCAACGCGGCGGGAACGGGAAAGCCGGTACTGCCCAGACCGCACAGCAATGCCCACTCCCTGCTCATATCGTGCGCTTTGGGCAACAGTTCACCCTGGGGAGGCCGACGAATCACTGCCTGGGCGCCATTGGCATCCTGCAGGCGATACGTCAGGTTGGAGTGCCCACCTTCCAGCCGGGTCCACTCAAAAGGTGGATGCAAACCCTCTACCTGTTGCTGGACCCATTGCTCAACGGCAGGTATGTCGAAGCCTTCAGCTTGCCGCATACTCATCACTTTCCCTTTTTAACCAACGTAGTTTGCAGACAACCAACACCACGCCGTAGTGTGGTCACCGTCATCCAATGACACCCGCTACCAGAGATCATACTTTTGCACTTCGGCACGACCCACCACCATGTGATGCACCTCGTCCGGGCCATCGGCGAAACGCAGGTGTCGCTGGTCGGCATACATCCCGGCCAGGGGCGTCCACTGCGACATCCCGGTGGCACCATGCATCTGTATCGCCCAGTCGATTATCTGGCAGACCTTTTCCGGCACCATGGCTTTTACCGCGCTCACATAAACGCGCGCTTCCTTGTTACCCAGCACGTCCATTGCTTTGGCGGCCTGCAGCACCATCAAACGACAGGCATCTATTTCAATGCGGGCACGGGCAACCAACTCCAGGTTCTTACCCAGTTTGACAATAGGCTTACCAAAAGCGACCCGGGTGCTGGCGCGCTTGACCATTAGTTCCAGCGCGACCTCCGCCTTACCGATGGAGCGCATGCAATGATGAATCCGGCCGGGACCCAGGCGCACCTGGGAAATCTCAAACCCGCGTCCCTCACCCCACAATATATTGTCTTTGGGCACACGCACGTCGGTAAATTTAATGTGCATATGGCCGTAGGGGGCATGATCCTCGCCGAACACCTCCATGGCACCCAGAATTTCCACTCCCGGGGCATCCTTGGGTATCAGAATTTGCGACTGCTGGCGAAAGGGTGTGGCATCGGGGCTGGTCTTGACCATGGTAATAAGAATTTTGCAGCGGGGATCTCCCGCACCGGAGATATAGTACTTCTCGCCATTGATCACCCATTCATCGCCGTCGAGTACCGCGGTGGTGCTGATATTTTTGGCATCTGATGACGCCACATTGGGCTCGGTCATGGCATAGGCCGAGCGAATCTCGCCACTGAGCAACGGCTCCAGCCACTGCGCTTTTTGTGCCTCAGTGCCCACTCGCTCCAGCACCTCCATATTGCCGGTATCAGGCGCACTGCAGTTCATCGATTGTGAGGCCAACGGGCTCTTGCCCAACTCCGCCGCTATATAGGCATAATCGAGGTTGGACAGGCCGTCGCCGGTTTCAGCGTCGGGTAGGAAAAAATTCCACAAGCCCGCCTCCCTTGCCTTTTGCTTGCTTTGCTCCAGCAATTCCAGCTGCCGCGGGTGAAAGGACCAACGGTCTTCCTTGTCCTTATCCAGGGCAAAATATTCCTCCGTAATTGGCACTACATTATCCGCAATGTGCTGCTTCACTTTGTGAAACAACGGTTGCACCTGCTCTGACATTGCCAGGTTGAATAGGTCTTGGGTTGCGTCTGTCATGGTACTTGTCCGCCTCAGTTTTCTGTTTTGGGTTAGTCAGTCTGTCCAGTAAGGTGCCCGCAGGTCTTTCTTGAGCACCTTGCCGATGGTGGAACGCGGCAGCTCATCCATAAGCACCACTTGTGATATACGCTGCCCTTTGCCCAATTGCGCGTTACTCCATTGCCGCAATTGCTCCTTGTCGGGTGCTTGCCCGGGCACCGGCTCTACGATGGCCAGCGGTGTCTCCCCCCATTGTGGCGAGGGCACAGCAATCACCGCCACATCATTGACCTGCTCATGCCTGATCAATACATCTTCCAGGTCGGCGGCAAAAACGTTAAAGCCGCCAGAGATAATCATATCTTTCTTGCGGTCCAGCAGTTCCAGGAAACCATCTTCGTCCAGGCGCCCCATGTCGCCGGAGCGCTGCCAGCGCAGACCTGCATCGTCATACCAGGAGGCCTCCTCCGTTTTATCTGCAGCCTTGAAATAACAGTCCATCATATTACGCGAGCGACCGTATATTTCCCCCGGCTGGCCACGCGGGACTTCTGCACCGTCTTCACCCACGATCTTCACCAGGTTGCCAGGTATGGGGAAGCCCACGGTGTGCAATTTTTGCGGGAAAATATGGGCGAACAAAATAAAGCCAACGCCGCCCTCTGTCATCCCGTAGTACTCAATCAATCCACCTGGCCATTCGGTTATGACCCGGCGTTTCAGTTCTTCACGCAGTGGTGCACTGGTGGAGAACTTCATCAGAAAATTTGACAGGTCGTAGTCCGCAAAAGCCTGCACATCAAAGATTCTCTGGTACTGCACAGGAACCAGCATGGCATGCGTAATTTTATGCGCCTGGGCGAGCTCCAGGAAACCCTCGGCATCAAACTTGGGCATCAACACAGCGCAGCCGCCATTACCCATGGTGGGCAGCAGACTGGCCATGGTGGTATTGGAGTAAAGAGGTGTAGATACCAGCGTGCGACACCACGGCGAATATCCAGCACCGGCACCGGCTGGAAACTCTGTGAAGCGACAGCTACGCGAGTGCAAAATACCCTTGGGCACGCCAGTGGTGCCTGAAGAGTAGATGAGATTAAAGCCCAGCTGCCCGGTGATTTCTACTGCTGGTGGTGTCACCGGATAACCGGCCAGGAATTCCTCGATGCCGACCCAGCCTTCATCGGTAAAATCCAGGCCTACAAAACCACCGGGGATAACACCTGTCAGCTGATCTAACACGGGGTCAATCAGGCCTCGATTGCCCGACTCCAGAAACAGCAGTTTCGAATCAGAATTTTCCATCATCATGGCCAGGGCATCGCCCGAGGCCATGCCAGACAGGGGCACAATACAGGCTCCGGCACGCAGCGTGCCAAACATCACCACCATGTAATCCAGTGAATTGCGCGCCAGCGCTGCTACCTTGTCGTCCGGTTGCACCCCCCTGGCAATAAGCGCATTGGCCATCTGGTTAAGACGCGCGTCAAACTCTGCCCAGGTCAGCGACTGATCACCTTCTATCACCGCCAAATGTTGCGGCCACCGCCGGGCATTCTCCGCCATGGCATCACTGAGGTCGGTAAACTCGGCAAACCGTTCAGCGGCAATCTTTTTGTAGGCCTGCATGTTGATGAACTGCCCCATGCGGCGCAGCGCCTCGTCGGCCTCTGGTACCTTCACATCTACCGAGGTCCAGGCGTGGTACACCCAGTCCCAGCACTCCAGGCGACTGTTAACACCCGCCGCCACCGCTTTGTGATGAAAACGCACACTGTCATCCAGTAACCGCTCTTCATTGCCGGCCAAGAGAAGCAGCGGCGGCAAGCCCGTGAGGTCACCAAACAATGGCGAGGCGCCCGGGTCATGCGGGTCTTGCCCTTGCAGGTAGAGCTGGGACCATGGCTCATCTGCGGCTAGAAGTTCTTCTTGGCTGCTCGCATCCTGATTCCCCAGCATTGCGTCGGTGGCATTGTTGGCGATCCAACTCTGGCCGGAATGTGTCAGGTCCAGTGCCGCAGACATTAAAATAGCGCCGTCGGCCATACGCGCGCCGGCATCCCTCAGGCGCAGCAGCAAAGCCGCGCAGAGATTGCCGCCGGCGCTATCACCCATTAAAAAGGCATTAGCAGCCTCTCCTGTTGCGTAGGGCCCGTTGCCAAGCATGTATTGCCAGGCGGCCATGCAATCATCCAGGCCCCCGGGATAGGGCGTTTCCGGTGCCAGTCGATAGTCGATAGCCAGCACCGCGCACTGGGCATACCTGGCCAGCTGTATCGAGGTGTTGCGGTGGGAATTGAGTCCGCAGATGATAAAACCGCCGCCATGAATCATCAGTATGCGATTGTTTTCATCTGCACCCGGCGGCACAATCCACTCCGCCTGGCATCCGGCAATTTCCAACGGCACTACCGCGACGGCGGCATCAATGAGCGGCTGCACCATATTGGCAGCTAAGCGCTGCGCTCGCAGGCGCGCCTTTGGCTCCATGGCAGCCAACTGCTCCTTGTCTGCACGCGCAAAAAGCGCCGCGTTAACTGCCTGTAACTGTGTTGATGGACCTGTTTTCAAAAATGACTCCCAGGTGCAAGCGAGTACAGCTGTCTCATCGAACTCGACAACAGCAACACTCACCCCCTGTTATGAACGGCACTGACATTATCCCAGTTGCCGCTTGAATGGTGGCAACGAATCCAGGATAGCGCTGCCGTAACGCTTGGTTAATATCCGTCGATCCATAAGTGTGACTCGCCCACTGTCCTGCTCAGTTCGCAATAACCTGCCACTGGCCTGTACCAGGCGCAGAGCTGCATCGGGCACACTGATTTCCATGAACGCGTTGCGCCCCTGGGCTTCGACCCATTCAGCCAGCGCGGCCTCCAGCGGACTGTCCGGCACCGCGAAAGGGATTTTGGCGATCACCACATGGCGGCAGTAATCTCCCGGTAAATCCACACCCTCAGCAAAGCTGGCCAGGCCAAAAATAACGCTGCCCTGTTTGCCATCGATAGTTTCACGATGACGGCGCAGGATCTCCTGTTTACTGTAATCGCCCTGCATCAGGATCCGCTCACCAAACTCGCCACTGAGCCCCTGGTAGACATCCTGCATCTGGCGGCGAGAAGAAAACAACACCAGACTGCCCTCCGCCGGGTCCAGCGTCGTTGGCAGCTGGTCTATCAGGGCCTGCGTGTGCGCCTGGGCGTCGCCGGGATCGCAATCCATGGTGGGCACTACAAAAGTGGCATTGGCATAGTCAAAGGGGCTGGCCACCACCTTGTAGTTGGCGTCTCGCGGTGCGCCCGAATGCAACATAAAGCGCTCGAAAGAGTTGAGCGCGGTAATTGTCGCCGAGGTAACCACAACCCCGGCGGCGCGGGACCACAGGCACTCCTGCAGAATATCCGCAGCCAATACCGGACTACAGCGCAGGTCAAAACCGAACTGACCGCCGCTGTTCAATAATGTTATCCAGCGCGCCCTGGGGGGATCTTCCCCCTCACCGGTAACGGCATACTCCTGCCACAGTGCCAGGGTACTTTCCGCCCGGCCAAGCATACCGCCCACGTTGATATGCCAGGTCTCGACGTCCGCCTTGTCTATGCCGGCGCAGTCATCTTCCAGTGCCTCTTCCAGCAAATTCTCCATGCGGGACAGGCCATTGGTTAGCTTCTGGAATTGGTGGGTCAGCGACGCTGCAACCGGTATCAGCGACGCCGGTACCAGTCCATGTGCGAAGCGCAGTTGCTGGTCATCACGATTATCCTTCACCTCGCACTCTTCAAACAGGCTGGCCACTACCTGCTCAGCTACCTGCAGACTCGCAACAGCCTCGTCCATTTCCGCCGGTAAGGTCTGTAGCGGTCGCTGCAGGCTTTGCATACCTGCCAACACTGATGCCGACTGTGCCAACAGTTTCTTGCTCTCCTGCAACCACGAAATTGTCGTATGCAATCGGCAAAAGCTGGAAAAGTGCGACAGGGCTTTATCGGGTAAATGGTGGCCCTCGTCAAAAATATAAATGCTGTCCTCCGGTGGCGACAAGATAGCGCCACCACCCAGGGCCAGATCAGACAGGGTCAGGTCATGATTAGTGACAATAATATCAGCGCTTTGTAGCTCGTCCCGCGCTCGGTAAAAGCTGCACTGACTGATATTAGGGCAGCGCCGGCCAGTGCATTGGCTGTGGTCGGTAGTCACGCCGTACCATACATCCTCGGCAATCGTTTGAGGCCAGTTATCCCTGTCACCATCCCATTGCCCCCGCCCCATAGCATCGAGCATCGCGGTGTAGACGGGCATAGCCTCTGCTGCCAGTGGTGCCTGCATTTCATCCGGGTACAGCGGCAGCAGACCCGAGGACCCCTGCCCGTCCGCCATCAAACGATCCAGCTTCGACAGACAGACATAGCGCCTGCGCCCCTTGGCCAGTGTAAAACTGAAGTTCAGTCCGCTACTTTCGCGAATATCGGGCAGGTCCTTATTAACGAACTGTTCTTGCAGAGCAATCGTCGCCGTTGCCACCACCAGGCGCTTGCCCAGGGCCTGCGCCATAGGTATCGCCGCCACAGCATAGGCGATGGTTTTGCCGGTACCGGTACCCGCCTCGATAACACAAACCGCCGGCGGCCCGTGATTAACTTCTCCAGGGAGCGGAATATTAGACAGGGTATTGGCAATTTCAGCGATCATCTGACGCTGTCCCCAGCGCGGAGTGAGGGATTTACGCTCTATGATAGAACTATAGGCCTCACGGATGCTGTCCTTGATTTCATCGTTCAGCAAGGTGGCGCGGCACCATCAGCAAGAGCCAGCTTGCTCACTACCGCATTTGCATAGATCGCCAGGGCATAGGGACGATGTGCCTCGGGCATGGCGGCAATGCGCGCCTCAAATTCGGCCCGACTACAATCCCCTTCTTCAAGATACAGATCAGCAGGAACAGGCGCATCCTCACCGTGCAACATGTGGTAGGCAAACATATTGGTGGGGTGCAGGCAGTACAGCGAAATGATTTGTCTGTCCACTTCCTTGGCTGCGGCCTCAGGTGTATCCAGGGCGCCCGCCAGTGGCGTACCAAAGGACACATGCACCCGGCCCTTGTCACCGGCTATGCCCTGTGCAATAGACGCGATATCCTCCTGCGCTCCCTTTTCGTAATCGCCCTGACTAGCCCGCTGACAGAGCTCACTGGCCTTAAGTGCGTCACAGGGGTCGAGTTCGTAAGAAATCGCCACCGGCACTATGCCCAACGCCAAAATATGATCACTGAATTCCTGCGCTCGCTTGTCACGACTCATGGACAACATTTTAATGATGACCGGCTCAGTGCGATCAACGCCGTCTTTTGCACGGCCTTCTCGCTGGGCCAGCCAAATAGCGGCATTTTCCTGCGTAATGGAGTATTGGATATAGTTAGCAAGATTCTTCGAAGCCGCAAGGAGTTCGCGCGGACCGCTCACCGAACGCTTGACGATAAAACTCTTGTTCAACCGCATAAGATCCGCAACCCAGGGCTTGGTCAGCAGGTTGTCGCCAATCGCAATCCTCACCGTGTCATAGTTATTGCGATGCAGTGCATAATTGGTGAACGCCGGATCCATGGCTATATCGCGATGATTACTCATATATAGGTAGGGTCGTACCGGATTGAGCTGCTCTAATCCAGACACACTAAAACCGCCGGTGGCGCTTTCAATCATCCTGTCCATGTAGCGTTTGATGACGGTCTGCATGCCGTCTACATCGGCAATGCCGCGCACCTCACGTGCCAGAAAATAGCGCACGACACGGCGCGTTAATACCGGCGCAAACCTGGCCAGCCGACCCAGACGCAAACTGGCTATCGCGCCAAGAAACTCGTTGTCGTCGAGCAGGCGCGCGAGTACCGCGGCCACCTCTTCGTCCCGATAAGGGCGGATATCTGCAAATGGATCCGTCAAGCCAACGCTCTCTGTGTCAAAGGCGCCTAACCATACCCAAATTCACAGCGCGAGTCATCTGATGACCTCGCTAACCGCCGCAACACCGCCGCTGGCAGCGCCATGATGCAGTGCTGACGGCAAACCACCAGCAGGCCTGCGCAAGATCAAGAAAGCGGGTGTTCGTCGCTGACTTGATCAGCAGTTTCTGCTAACCTGCTGCCGCTTTATTAATCGAATGAAAACCGGAGGAAATATGGAAGCCGCAAGCGCCACCATGGTGACATTTGGTGCAGCCGCACTTTTAGCGAGCTGGATTTTGTTGCTTGTTACATCCTGGAAGGAAGATTTTACCTGGGGTTTGTGCACCCTGTTCCTGCCCCCGCTGTCCTACCTTTACGCCCTGACCCGGATGGACAAGGCCAGTGACGCATTATTGATGGCCATGTTCGGTTGGCTATTAATCTGGCTGGCCTGACAAACGCGTTTCCACAATGCCAAAATGTTACCAGGCGAAGTATTAACAATTATTAATGCTTCTCCTGGAAACTACCGGACATTCAATAAAATTCATTTATATCAATCAGTTGAGAAACTACAGCCTTTCACCTTGAATTAGTGTTACCCAAATACCCAAAAAAGTTACTAAATGGTAACTCTATTTTGCGTTTTCGCGCGTATATACTCCCGATCTGTAAACCAACGCCCTGCTCAGGCTTCGCGACGGTGAGCACCCATAGTGAAACATTGAGGTATTTGTGATGACCATTTTCAAATTCGCTGCTGCAGTCGCCCTGCTCGCATTTTCTGCAGGCAGCTTCGCCGCCAAGCCCACCAGCATCGTGTTTGGTGCCAACGCCCAGACCGGCGAGGGTATCGATTACGCCACCTACACGGTCAAATGCTCCAATGGCAAAAAAGTCGAATTGACGGCATGGGATAACCGCGCCAAGTGGTGTGTTGGCGACGCCAGCAGCACCACCTGCGAAAAGAAGCAGATCAAGGCTGCCAAGGCCGCCTGTAAAAAGCCTTCGTAAGCACCTTCTGCACACCTGGTTTCGAGCCGTAACATGGGTTACGGCTGTTAACCCTTCGCCTAAGCAGGCGGGTCAGACTAAATAACGACTGCGCAACTGCACAAGCTCTGCTGGACCCACGCCCAACTCCCGCTCCAGATACTCCTCTACTGACGCATAGTTTTTCTCAATGGCACTCAAGGCTTTTGCCAGATAGTCCTCGTGCACTTCCAGCATGGGCAGTACGGACTCTGTATCCATGTGCTCCATCTGATATTTCTTCTTCAGCCGATCGACCTCCAGTAGCGGGTCGAAAAACCGGGCGGTGAGCATATAATCACGCATCACCACATCGCGCGTCACCCCCAAGGCCAACAGGATCAGGGCCACTGCAAATCCCGTGCGATCCTTACCGGCAGAGCAATGGACCAAAAATCGAGCGTCACCAATGTCCAGGATTTCACGGAACATACGCGCATAGGTAGCCGTTTGTGCCTCGGCAAAATCACGATTTATCTCCACCATAAAATCGTACATGGCATCGCGACCACCCAATTGCTCTTCGCTCTCCTCAAAAAAACGCGAATTACTCCCGGGGATGATCGGTAAACTGGCTATACGCGGCCGCCGCAGCTCAGGCAGCCTGCTGGGGTCGGTCTCCTGCTCCTCCTCACGCCGAAAATCACAGACCAGGTCCAGCTCCAGACTAGCCAGTAAAGCGACATCCTGATCGCTCAGCTTTGACAACTGCCCGGAACGGAATAAATAGCCCCACTTCACCTGCCGCCCATCCGCGGTGTGATAGCCGCCGAAATCGCGAAAATTTGGCGTGCCCTGCATGCCTAACTTGCGCTCAGTGGCCAGCACCTCGGTACCGTGCTGATCGCTCAGACGAAAATAATGCCGACTGACGGGCTCCAGACCAGAAAAACTGGCCCTGGGCAATTGGTCTTCATGGTAATGCGCTGCTATCGAACCGTCGCCGGTCAGCGCCTCCACTGTTACTTTCGTGTCCGCATGACTGGCCTGCCACTCTATGTGGTAGTCACCGTCTGACTCGCGCCAGATATGCACTGCATCCGTCATCAACATAGGTAAGTCCCGGCCTCTTGCCATAGATCGGGGGTGAATACCCCCGGGGATGTCTCGGGGGTTTAATCCCCTTTATATTCGAAAACCGCGCGCAGCAAGGTTTTGATGAGGTTTAACTGGTTATCCAACGCCGCTTCACTAAATGGGTCCTGGCCCAGTAAATCCCGGTACATCGGTGCCATTGTCACATAGGACATCACCAGGTTATTGAATGCCATAACCGCCCAGGGTTGCAGGCCGGCATCTTCAAATATCGAAATCTTGTCGCCCTCGATTTTGGCCTCGGACTGAAACATGGGGCGAAACAAGCGGTCGATCAGTTCGTTGGTATGGGGACCGCCCGACAGCGCAGCGTGCTGCAGCAAACGCGCCAGGTTGGGATTGGCGTGGTGCTGGCGCACCATCGTCTCCAACCACTGAAAAACCCGCTCATAGGTGACCGGTCCACTATCGAGCTCCTCCAGAGGAGCAGAGAAGTCGCTCAGCAGTCGCTCCAGCACCGCTGCGTATAAGGCCTCCTTATTCTTGAAGTGATTATAGAGACTCGGAGAGCGAATACCCACACGATCGGCGACATCTCCCAAAGACGTGGCGCTATAGCCTTTCTCCGCAAAAAGGTCCTCGGCAGCATCGAGAATACGATCAGCTGTAGTGAGTACCTGATCACCGTCGAGCGCCTGATTGTCCATTGAAGGTTGTGCCATTGGGGCGATACCGGCTATTAATGACTAATAGCCATTAGTATACATGAGCGAAGCCTGCACTAACCAGCCATATGACGGTTGACAACAGGGGCCCTAATGTGAATAATCGCGCCTCCTGATTTTGACCCCTATTGAGGTAACAAACCGTGGCAAATTCACCACAAGCAAAAAAACGCGCTCGCCAGTCAGAAAAACGTCGCAGTCACAACGCCAGCCTGCGCTCTCTGGTTCGCACGGTCATCAAAAAAGTAGACGCCGCCGTTATTAGCGGTGACGCAGAACAAGCCAAGAGCGCCTATGACCGCGCCGTGCCCGTTATCGACCGTCTGGCCGACAAGGGTATCATCCACAAGAATAAGGCAGCCCGGCACAAGAGCCGACTGAACGCGCAAGTAAAAGCACTCGCCGCGTAATTCTTACCGCATAAAAAAAGCCGGCTTAACAGCCGGCTTTTTTTTGCTACAGATTTCTACCGTTACTTCACGCGGCTGAACTGGCCTTGGCTTCTTCCTGTTTTTCATGTTCTTTGGCAAATGCCGCCAGCATGCTCTGCTCGTGGGCTTGCGCCTCTTGCGTATCCAGGGGGCGCTCCAGCGCGGCCCAGTCGATATCCCCGTCATTCCCCAGGTTTTCGTAGTCGAGAATACCCAGTTCTTCGAACTTGGGCCGGATTTTATCGGTCAGCAAGCCAATACGTTTGAGGTTTGGAATTACCCGCTGAAATAGCAAATTGCGGAAAGTAGACATCACAAAACCATCCAGCACTCGCAGACGGGCCTCTTCGACATCCCAACCAAAATGCCGGAACACGTCAGTTGCTACCAGACGCTCGCGACTGATCACGCAGGCCTCATACGCAAACTGGGCACGCTCTTCGCGCTCCTCATCAGTCAGCGTCTTGACGAACTCCTCAAGGTAGTTGACGCCAAAGGTTACATGGCGCGCCTCGTCGCGGATTACCAGGTAAACCACATCCTTGAGTACGGGATCCGGCGTGGTCTCTCGAGTGGTATTAAAGGCCGACAACGCCAGCCCCTCGATCACGATTTGCATACCGATAAACTTCATATCCCAGCGCTCATCAGTCAAAATCTTGTCGATAATGCTCTTCAGGTGGGTATTGATCGGATACATCATCCCGATTCGCTTTTGCAGATATTTATTGAATACCTCCACGTGACGCGCTTCATCAAACGTTTGCGAGGCGGCATAAAGCTTGGCGTTAAGGGTTGGCGCACAGGAACACAATTGTGACGCGACCAGCAGCGCACCCTGCTCACCGTGCAGAAATTGGGACAGGCTCCATGCGTTCATATGTAACCAGAACTCTTCACGCGTTTTCTCATCCATGTCCAGATAGGGTTGATAATCGTGGAGATTCATCATCTCTGGCTGACGATCTTCTTCAGGCCACGGGCGATCCCAGTCGATATCCATCTCCGGATCCCAGTTCAGCTGCTTACCCAGGTCGTACAGTTTCTTGATTCGATCGTCCTGGATCCGATAATCCCAGTTATAGGAGCCCGACAGGGGGGTCTGGAATATCTCAGCAATATAGTCTGCATCCGCGCCGGTCAGCACATCCTCCAGATCCGGGTTTTCCTTGGGGTAGTCCGCACCGGGAAACCGTTGAATCTTGCGCGGGGCGTCTTCAGTCCACTCAACTTTCATAGCCGTAACTCCATTTTCATAGGTGATACGGAACTATGCGCGCTGACAAATCAAGCAACAAGGTAAAGTGTTGTCAATTTGCGGTCATTTATGGCCAAATGGCCGCATGCCAATCGCCAGCACACCCGCCCAGTACATCCTCCTCCTCATTGATATGGTCGAAGATCACAATTGCACCCTGGAACAACTGCTGGCCGGTACCACCATAGAGCGGACCGGCATCGCCAATATCGGCGCTCGGATAAGCGACACCGACTTCAATCGGCTGGTGGTCAACGCCCAGATCTTGACCGGAGATTCGGCCCTGGGGCTAAAACTCGGCCTGCGCCTCAACCTCAGCGCGCATGCGATGCTCGGTCAGGCCTTTATGAATAGCCGGGACCTGGCACAGGTTATGGATCTATTCCTCAAGTACTACCATTTGCTGGCGCCGGCACTGTCACTGGAATTTGAGATCCTGGATGAGCATTGCGTACTCACCACCGTAAGCAACCCCGAGGAACAGTTGCTGGTATTCAGCTATGAGCTAATGTACACCGCCATTTTGAATACGCTGCGCGGTCTGCTGAACCGCCCGGATTTGCAGCTGCATGTAGAAATGCCTTACCCCGAACCCCCTCATTCTGCACTTTATTATGAAATTCTTGGCGAGGACGTGCACTTTGATCAACCGTTAGGGCGCATTTCGTTCCGTCGGGAGCTGCTCAACACACCGCTGCCGTCATCCAATCCGACGCTGCGCAATCTCTATGAAGCCGAATGCGCCCGCCTGTTGGCTGATCTTGAAGGGGAGCACTCGGTGGCGGAACAGACCCTGCGACTATTGCGTAAGCTAGAGGGCCAGTACCCACAGATGCCGCAAATTGCCAGTATGCTCAACCTCAGCCCGCGCACTTACCGGCGCCGACTGGATGAGGAGAAACAATCCTTTCAGGGGCTACTGGACAAAGTCAGAGCTGAGCACGCGACTCGCTATCTGCAGAACACCCGCCTGCCACTATCAAGTATCGCCTACATCATAGGGTTCAATGACGCCTCCAACTTCCGCCGGGCCTACCTGAAGTGGACCGGCCTTTCCCCCAAGGAGGTACGCAGTGGCTAGCGCACTATCAGTGTACCTGGGCAAGGAAGCGGCACGGCAAATCGGTAAGGATGGCTGGTCTGCCGATTTATTCAGCCTGTTACTGGGTGCTTCGGGTGGACCCAAATGGTTTATTCTGAGCCAGTTGGACCGGCTGCTATTCGGAGATTTTCTACAACGCAGCGAGCGGCCACTGTCGACACTGGGCTCCTCGATCGGCTCCTGGCAACATGCCTGCCTGGCCATGCGCGACCCCATTGCTGCACTACAACGACTTGAACAGGGCTACCTTTACCAACACTATGCCAACAAGCCCACCGCACGAGAAGTCAGTGAAGTTAGCCGCAACATCCTCGCCAGTGTGTTACAGGACAATGGCGCTACCGACCTTCTACAGCACCCTCGTATTCGCACCCACTTTATTACCGCCAGGGGTCGCGGGCCCGCTGCAGCCTCATCCACACCGCTGCTGGCTACCGGCATGGGCGTCGCGGCACTGGGCAATACGCTAAGCCGGCGCCTGCTTAAATTGCATTTCCAAAGAGTGGTCTTTCACAGTTCCACCGAGCCCAGCCCCGGTCTGGCACTACACGATTTCGACACTCATTACTGCAGTCTGCGCGAAGACAATGTGGCCAAAGCCCTGCATGCCAGTGGCGCCATACCCTTTGTGTTGACCGGCGAGCGGGACATCCCCGGCGCGCCACCAGGGCAATACTGGGACGGGGGCATTATTGATTACCACTTTGACCTGACCCAGTACCAGGGCCCCGGACTGATGCTCTACCCACACTTCAGTGCCAGTGTTATACCGGGCTGGTTTGATAAATTCCTGCCCTGGCGTCAGGCGGCGATTCACGATGTGGATAAATTGGTATTGCTATGCCCCAGCAAAGAATTTATCGCCGACTTACCCTTCGGCAAGATTCCGGACCGCAGCGACTTCAGCACACTGGATCACGATGCGCGGGTGCGCTATTGGGAGCAATGCATACAGCGCAGTGCGGCACTGGCAGACGAATTTACGGCAATGATACAGCGCAGCGATCCACTGCGCGGCGCAACAATATTTGAGTAAGCTACCGTAGTGGAGCTGGCAAATCTAAAACTACTGACCCACAAGGACTCAGGTCACATGCGTATCAAGATAACGCTGCACCTCTTCCTTGAGCACCGGCTCGAACATCGAGGCTAACAGCCCCAACCTGACGGACACATCGATGAGCCCATCGTGAAACGACATGGTGCCATCCACGCCAGCGCCTTTGATACGCACAGCATCACCTTCCCAACGCGAACGCACGCCATGTTGACGCTCTAGATTGGAGGCCAAACCTCTGGCCGCTTCGCGCACATCTTCTTTGGGCATGGTGTAGGGTTTTGTTATTCTGAAGCCGGCCATGT
>JBALVO010000083.1:0-15994 GCA_036961445.1 Halioglobus sp. | reverse complement strand
GTTCAATAAACTTTTTGATGGCGTGTGCCATGAGCCAGGCACGGGGTCTATCCATAGCTTCCGCCATACGAGCGACGCGGTTGAGGGTTTCATCATCTAGCCGAACTGAGGTTGCCTTCATTGACATGGAGAATCTCCGAGAAGTTTTGAGAACCTTTTAGGTTTTTACTATAGCGAGGATTGTTAGAGCTGGCAATCCTGGTCAGAGCGCTTAGTAGGTGGATCAGCAATTAAATGGCATCTTTCATGCTGTCCAAGAGTAATGTCGACGCGCGAAAGCGGGAATAGCTAAGCTTCTGATATCATTGGTGAATTACTATTTCGCCACCCACAGGTATCAGGTTTTCGAAACCGAACTTCGAACTAGAGCCGAGCGAGAGGGGGGGATGTGTGGTGCTGCATTCCGATGGCCCATGTCAGTCGGACAGGCTCAGAGGGTATTGCCAAGTAAAGTCGCCGGAGTTGTTAGAATCAGCGGATGAACACATACAAGCGCCACCGATTCCCTCCCGATATCATTAGCTATGCTGTCTGGCTGTGGTACCCAAAACAATCGCTACGATAGTAATTGTATAGGCGTAGTGTATGAATGCCCTGACAAGGGCAGTCGACTTGCGCAGCCCCGCCTGAGTTAACTTGTCAGAACCATCCTGGCGCATCTTCGCCGTTATTGTTTTTACAATCGAAGCCGCAGCCCGGCACCTCTATCAATATTGCAACGCTTTTAACAAGCAGAAACATCAATTTGGCCGTGCGCAACATAGTTTTCCCGTGTGACTTTTTGCCTAGTTTGCCATAGCTGCGCAGACAATGGGCAGCAGATTCTAGCCATGGCCTCGTGACCCCGGAGTAACAGCGTTGATGGTGGATGTCTGCTGCCATGCCGACAGTGTGTTGCGTTATGTCATACAAATTAGTCCGCTGGTGGAGTAGGGTGGGGCATTGCGACATTCAGGAGAGCCGGGCTTTATGTTTTTGCCGCCATCACATCAAAAACAGTTGGACGATCTGCTACTGCGTCTGCGCAAAGCCGCAAGCCAGGAGTTGGGTTATCCCACGGCCTTCGACCTTGATTACAGCGTGCTGGTAGATTTCCTGACGGTGAACCTGAATAATTGCGGCGATCCCTTTATGCCCATGACCTACCAGGTAAATTCCCACGATTTCGAACGCGAAGTAGTGGCATTTTTCGCCGCCTTAACCCGGGCACCAGCTGAGCAGTGGTGGGGTTATGTCACCAATGGCAGCACCGAGGGCAATCTATATGGACTCTATCTGGCGCGGGAGTTACTGCCCCAGGGCATTGTCTATTTTTCCCAGGACAGTCACTACAGCGTTAGCAAGAACCTGCATTTCCTGAATATGCGACACATCATGATTCGCTCGCAGGATAACGGTGAGATTGATTACGACGACTTGCGCGAGACTCTGCGAATCCGGCGCGATGTTCCACCCATCATATTTGCCAATATTGGTACAACGATGAAGGAGGCGCGGGATGACATTACACAGATCAGGGCAATTCTTGATGATCTGGCGATAGAGCAACGTTATATCCACAGTGATGCAGCCTTTTGTGGCGGCTATGCCGCCTACCTGGAGCCGCGACCTGCCTGGGACTTTGAAGACGGTGCAGACAGCATCTCAATCTCCGGGCACAAGTATTTTGGTACCCCCATACCCTGTGGCATCGTGCTTGCCAAACGCGCTCATGTGGAGCGCATTGGACACTCGGTGGACTACATCGGTGGCATGGACACAACCATCACCGGTTCCCGCAACGGCCTGACCCCTTTGATGCTGTGGTATGCGATAAAGGCGCTGGGTAACGACGGCATGAAAGCGCGACTGGAACGGGCATTGGCAACTGCAGTGTACACAGAAGATCAGTTCAAACAGGCCGGTATTGCCGCCTGGCGCAACCCCGGCGCCTTAACCGTAGTATTTCCTGAGCCGCCCGGCGCAGTTTGCAGTAAATGGCAGCTGGCAACTGCGAACGGAATCAGTCACGTGATTTGCCTGCCACATGTGACACGAGCGCAAATAGACGAACTACTCGAGGACATCCTCGCCGCGGGAGAAAAAGTCTTATGAAGTCTCTGACGATTGTTCAGCAAGACCATCCAGGCCTGATGGCTGAGGTCACTACGCTACTAGAGCGCAATGGCATTGGAGTGTGTGATTTTGTCGCCCAGGCGGTGGGTAAGACGGCGATAATCAACCTCACAGTGGCCCCCTATGAGGAGACGTTTCGCCTGTTATCGGACGCTGGCTACCAGGTGGTTGCCAGTGAGCACCTGCTGGTGCGCCTGGGCAGGCAGGCGGGTGCCCTGGCCGAGTTGTCGCGACGGTTGGCCAATGCCCAGATTGATGTGCGTGGCATGCATATCGTCAACACAGACGAGAACACCGGTATTGTGGCGCTGGAAACCAACGACGCAGAGGATGCGCGGGCGCTGCTGAAGGACATTCTGCTCTGATACTGTCGATAGGTTCTCTTCGACTGCTATGACCCTTGGATTCAACCGGTCGACGCAACACATGCGTTAAATCTATCAGCTGGCGTTTTAAAGGCTAGCGTCTTTCTCGGTCGTTCGTTGAGTTGTCGAGCTACTGCATTTAACCTGTTTTGGTTGATATTTGATAGGTCCATTCCTTTTGGAGGTACTGACAAGTTAACTTTTCTCTCCTAGAAAAGTGGAGATCTGAGACGCATCAAAGCCAGTAAATCGGCCAAAAGTGGGAGCTCGGGACTCGGTTGCCGCTGCCAAAGACCGAATTGTGTAGGGTCAGCCCATGCCTCCAAGTTAACTTGTCAGTACCGCCCACAGAAAGGGTAATTCGCGACTGGAATTCAGGGCCATCGCATTCGCCGGAGATTACTGTCTATTCCCTAACCGTCGGGTAGGGCAGGGTGGCCGAGACCGAGCTTATGCCGAAACTGGTGGTGGGGTTATACCGAGCTGGGTGGCAGTAAGTTGGAGAGAGGTAAGGGATTTTTGAAACCGAACTTCGAGCTGGGGCCGAGCTGAGCTGGCTGGGATGGGTGAATTTATCTCAAAACTGCGATTTTTTCCTGCACGGTTGAAGCGTCTGCGTTGAGCTGGCATCGTACTTGTTATTATACTGCCCCCATACTCAAGAACCGTGGTATGGCCATGCAGCTATTTTGCCTTCCTATCATTGCCGCCGTCTTGTCACTGCTGCACGCCTCGTCCGCAAGTGCAAACCCTCCCAATTCGTACGTGGTGGGCACTACTTGGCACTGCAAAAATGGTTATAGGCGCGTCGGTTATCAATGCCAGAAGAGGGATATACCGGCAAATTCATTTGTACATGGATCGAACTGGACCTGTAAAAATGGCTACAAGCGCGTCGGTAACCAGTGCCAGAAGATGGACGTTACCGCCAATACGTCTGCAGGGGAAGTGAAGCTGGACTGCAAGACTGGCTACAGGAGAATCGGCAACGATTGCCAGAAGATGGATCAACCCTCCAATGCAATTTCCCCAGGCGCAGACTGGCCCTGTCGTGATGGTTACAAGCGTGTGGGTAATCAGTGCCAGAAGATATTTATCCCGGTCAACGCTTACGCAAAAGGCTCACAGTGGTACTGCAAGGCAGGCTACACGCGTCAGGCTGACTCCTGTATCAAATTGACTTTCCTGGAGAAGTGAATTCAATGACAGAAAATCGCGTCAGTGAGAGCTTGCGGGAAATAACAGCACATTGGGTGCTGCCCTCTATGGAGCGCCAAATAAATTTACGGGCAGATATGTTGTGTGCTGAGGAAAAAGTATAGGGTCCAGGAGGTGGTAAACTTGAGTTACACCCGACGAACCTGACGTACTCGACGCCGGTTATGTGGTGGAAAGGGTTCGCCGTCAGAGCTGCTGATATTTTCTGAAAGTGCCCAGTTGCATAGTGACAAAACCGACGAAACCAGTTTTGGCGGTTTTGGCATTATCAGAATATGGTGTTGTCCGCTTTTCTGAATTCCAGTTATACACGACGGTACTGACAAGTTAACTTTTTTCTCCTGGAAAAGTGGAGATCTGAGACGCATCAAAGCTAGTAAATCGGCCAAAAGTGGGAACTCGGGACTCGGTTGCCGCTGCCAAAGACCAAATTGTGTAGGGTCAGCCCATGCCGCTGTTCAGAATCTATTCAATCTCGGCAGGCACCTGGTCCGCGCTCAGCACTATCGGAATCTCAGGATGAATGCGTTTACTGAGTGGGGAAGGGCGGTTGCTTGAGGCAAGAGATTGGATTCCTCTGATCTCAGAAATTTAACTTGTCAGTACCGCATTGTGGCCTGCTCCCAATTTCTTAAAGTTGCGAGACGTTGGTCTCCAGCCCCAACCGTATGCGGCCGACAAGCTCCAGCGTCGCCTCGTTTACCATCATGTGCTGGGTGGCGACATGAACATCGCGGAAGTGCCGCTGAATTGGGCTACGCAGGTAGACGGAGGTGCCACCCGCCAGAGTGTAGAGGCTGTCGATGATTTCGACGGAGGCGTTGACTGCGTGAGTCGTGGCCAGGCGCACATCTGTTCTGGCTTCCACGGTTGGCTCGTTGGTCTGCCTTGTGATGTCCCAGGCATTTTCGATGGCATCATAAAAGTACAGCCGGGCCGAGCGCAGTTGTGCCGTGGCCAGCGCAACCCTGCGGTGAGTGGCTGGCTTCATCGCCAGTGACCGGGTGCTGCCCTGTGGGGTTTTCTCCTTAGCCATGGACAAAAACTCTTTCATACACGCAGAGGCCAGGCCCAGGGCCATCGCGCCTATGCCGATGCCCAGCGAGGCAAACAGGGGGAAACTGTGAATTGGGTCACTGCGATCCGTGATAGTAAAGGGAATGGAAGTCATGGATTCAGGAACAAACACGTTTTGAACCCTGAAATCTGTGGAGCCGGTGCCTTTCAATCCTGCCACCTGCCAGGTATCCAGCAATTCCACATCCTCGATGGGCATCACGAAAGAACGCAGATCCGGTCCTCCGTTGGCCATCTTCACCAGCTCGCCGGCATCGTCCACCAGCAATCCACCGCCGAGGATAAAACCAGAGTTGCGCGAACCGGAGCCCCACTGCCACTGACCGCTGAGCCGGAAACCGTTTTCGCCATTCTCCCGGCAGGCCACAGCCCGGCCCATGGGAGCGAATACACCGGCGGTTATGGTTTTAGGGTCGGTCAGCAACTCAGTCACTTTCTCCGGTGCCAGCTTGCAGGCTGACAATGCAGAGGTGATCCCAATAAAGACAATCCATGCGGTGGAGCCGTCATACCTGGCCAGGGCCTCCACCAGCCGCCCATAATCCAGCGGTGATCGTCCCGGTCCGCCGTAGTTTTTTGGATTGCACAAGCGGAACAGTCCCAGTTCCGCCAACCTGTTGGCGAGATCCTGTGACACATAGCCCTGTTCTTCAAATTCCGAGGCTCGCGTGAGTAGCTCCTCCGCAAATGCCTCGGCGACTTCAACGACGTCCTCGTCGTCCGCGATATATCCCATATAACTCATTGCAGTCATCTGTCCCTTGCCAACTAGTACTGGTGTATTCAGATCGCCAGCGATATGCGCCAACATTTGACCCAATATAAAGTGTAATGCAAGCTGTTGCTACGCTGCTGACGCTTCTGCCAAATTAACTGGCCCTGGGAGACAACCCCAGAATGAATACATACAAACGCCACCGATTCCCCGCAGACATTATCAGCTATGCCGTCTGGCTCTACGAGCGCTTCAATCTGAGCCATCGCCGGGATGCCGGACCACTCATCGAAGATCTTCTGGCGCAGCGAGGCATTACTGTCAGCCGTGAAGCGATCCGCCTCTGGTGTATCAAATTCGGAGCAATTTATACCCGCCGCTTGAAACGAAAGAACCAGGGCTACGGCGATACCTTCTACATCGATGAAGTCTTTGTGAAGATCAATGGCAAGCAACACTATCTGTGGCGGGGCTTAGACCAGGAGAGCCTGCCCCACGAAGTGCTTTGGGTATGGTGAGGTCGTTGATGTATTCCTGCAAGCAAGGCGTGATGGGGTGGCTGCAAAGCGCTTCTTCAAAATATTATTGCGCAGTCACAACGGCGAGCCCAGAAAAACTGTGGCGGACAAATTGCGAAGCTATGGCGTGGCGCATCGGGAGCTGATACCCGAGATGATCCACAGTACCGAGCAGTATGAGAATAATCGTACAAAGCAATCACATGAGGCGACCAGGGTTAGGAATTGAGTCTCTCCTGATTTTTAACTTGTCAGTACCGGAAAAACCGTTTGTTTTATTCGATAGCCACAATACTGAAAGACTCTTTGCGCTGATTAGTCTGCCAGTCCACCTCATCATCAACACGTTTACCCATTAATGCCTGTGCTAATGGCGCAGTGGGAGTGATGACTTGTATGGGCCCCTGTTCACTATCAACACTCAAGCCGCCAGCGGCAGGCCCAATCAATAATCGCCGTTGTTGTTCTTGATCATCTTCTATGCAGACTAGTGCGCCCAGTTGAATAGTGGCGCGCGCGTTAAAGGTGGGGCGCTGGAAATGTTGGTAGATGGCGATGGATTGCTTTAGTTCGACAATACGGATGGACTGTCCATGGGCCAGATAGGCGGCTTCGACGGCGAGGGTGTCATACTTATTGGAGGCAATATTTTCAGAATGGGTGGCACTGTCGTGCGCTTGCTGACTGGCAGCGACAGCAGTGCTGAGTTCGAGTTGCAGTTTCTCAACAATAGCGCTAACCAGATAATGCATAGTGATGGTTCGGTAATTGGGCCAATAGCTGTAGTGTTGTTTGCCATAATAGCTGATGCACAGAGCCTTTGACTAATCACCCATCTTTCCAGCATAGTCGGATGCTCTGTGGTTAGCGTGGGCAGTAACTTGAAGCGCGGTAACGGGTTTATCTGATGGAATGGGGCAGGGTGACTGAAACCGAGCGTATGCCGAGACCGGTGGAGGGTAATACCGAGCAGGTTGGCAGTAAGTGGAAGAAGGGTAACACGTTGTTGAAACCGAAATCCGAGCCAGTGCCGAACAGTACTTTCGTCTAACCGGTCGATTCTGTTGTCAATATAGTAATTCGCCATGCACAGGTTCCTGGGTACACATGCAGCAGTTAGTAATCTATTTAATCTTGGCAGGCAACTGATCAGGGCTCAATATTACCGGGACCTCAGGGCAAGCGCGTTTGCAGAATGGGGAAGGGCGGTTGCTTAACCGTAGACACGGGGTTTCTCTGATCTTGAGAAGTTAATTTGCCGATACCCGTATATCCACTGCTATGCGGAAATGCTTGCCTGATAATCGTATTACCTCAATGACGTGCGCGAGTCGTCCCGAGTATCACTGCTCATATTCACAGCGCATTTTAGAATTTCTGCCTGATAGATCTTCCCTCGTTCGTTAAACAGGTCAAGCACATGCAGTGACGTGGGTACAAACGCGAAGCCGATATCCAGTTCGGGATGCCACTGCAAAATAGAGCCGCCAAACCCCATCCAGCCATAGAACCCTTCCCGGCCTTCGTTCATGGCCCGTTCGATTTCGGTGCTACCTGGCTCGTATTTGGTGAACTTGTCTACCCCTCCCTGGGTAAAACGCGTCGTCAGTATCCCGCCCATTTTTGCCTTTATCGGATTTGCATGCATCGCCGACCAAGCCTGTTCAGTCAGATACTGGTTTCCACCCCATTTGCCACCGCCCGACATCATGGCCGCGATCTTAGCCAAACCTCTGGCTGAACAGCTCGCATTGGCCGATGGGGTTTCGCCCATTGCGAACTGCGGCTCGTTAAAAAACTCCATATTGGTCATCCCTTTGAAGGGGGGAGTGGCACCCGTTTTTCGCGATTTCATCATCGTCGGGATAATTTTGATAAACCGGCCCAGCAGCTGAAAGATATTCGGTACTATGCGTCTACCGAGGAATCTGGGTATCAAACTTTGTATCAGTTGATAGCCGATACTCAGGGGTTTAACTTTCGAAATACGTTCCATTTGCTGCGGATTGACGCCGATAACTGCATCGGCATTGAGGGGACCGCTGATGTCCTCGCGCAGGAACTCGCCGATGGTCCGACCCGCCGGATCTATGCGTCTAAACAGTTCGTTTACGATCCAACCCCGGGTAAGGGCGTGATACTCCCTTCGAGCCTGGCCGCCAGACTTGTAGTTTTGCGTATGGCTTTCTATTACGCGACCTACACTGTTCTGCTTGATGTTATCGGTGAACAAATCTTCTATATCCAGAGCTGTATCGAAATTTGCAAGCCCTGCTTCGTGCCGCATAAGGTCGGCGACTGTTAATCCGTCTTTTCCGTTAGCGCCGAATTCGGGCCAGTGTTGGATGATTTTGTCGTCGTAGTTCAGCAGTTTTTTACTGACGAGCCAAGCCACAGCAATTGCCTCCAGGCTTTTTCCGCTGCTGAAAACGTTGACCAGGGAGCTTGCTGAAAAGTCAGTGTCGCCTGTAGTTGATGACCATAAATCAACAACTTTTTCGCCTCGGTAGTAGACGCAGAGCTGAACATTCTCCTCTGCCATACCTCGAATATTTTTTTGGAAAAGTTGCTTGATTGATTTGAATCCTGGGGCCGCTATGCCATTGAGTTGACAATCGGTGTTTGCACTTCGCTTCATTTGCACCTCCTAAAAATATCGCCGGATAATATCATGAGGTTACAGCTAATTTGCATAGCTATCGGGTCGGTACGCCATTTACTGCGAATTCGAGATCTGGGCCGTAGGATGCGACTGCCGGAGTCTGGGTTGCAGCGCGAAATAATGAACGGGGAGAGCGCCTGCCCGAAACGAAACTATCGGAGTTGTTTGACTCGCGAAACTAGACTTTCTCGTTACCGTCATACTTTCGAGTTCAGAACGTCTATTTGACTAAACCCTACGCCAGGGTGGCTTTGGTTGTTTGCATCTTCGCCAACTCACCTTATCTCACGCGCCCATTTTCCTAGATTCTCCAATAGAGCGAGTGCTACCAGCATCTCCTAAAGCTTGTCCCTGACGTCTGATATAGAAAGCCGTTCACGTGGTTCACACACAGGCGAAGCTCTGATGGGTGGTCGACTGCGATTCCATAGTGCCTCCGATACGCCAATCGTGCTTTTAAATAACCGAGTCATGTATAGGCACATTAAGTGCTTTTCCTGGTTAAGGGCGGTAGGGCGCAATATCCAGATGTAGACTTGTACGCTTATCTAGCGCCTGTGGACAACTGTGTGCCCAAATGTCTTATTTAACATAATATATATTATGCGCATATGTGTATAAAAGTGCGCCAGGCGGCATATGCTACACAAATAGGCAAAAAAGCCTGAAAATGGTCTTTTAGGGTCCGAATTGAATTGTTACCCACCACCAGCCCTGGCGCGCCAGATACCTGTGCTGCGCTTTTACTGGTCTATCTATCTGTTTACTTGTGACTGCGACACACCCAGCCGTCTTGTGTGTGTTGCCCCGGTTAATGAATGGAGCGTCCGGTGTGGCAGGTTTTGCGGTAACGGGTTTACCGTGTCGCGCTTGGTTGTGTCTTATGACGACACCTTTACTTTTTGTGCAGTAAGCAAATACCGCTGAATACGCGCGTTCATAGGCCCTTTTGGGTTATTGGGTGCGCTCCTACGTGCATGCTTTTATGTTTGGCGATACCTAGTGCTGCTTCATGCAAGCTCAGGCACGTTAGTTTTCCCCGGATTACTCAGGTAGCGGCAGCAGAAAAAACCACCGGGGTGAGATGCCATTACTACACTTTTTGCATCTTTGGTTGATCTCCAGGGGGTTTAAGCCATCGGCTGTTTCATCTCGGTCATCAGCGATTCTTCTAATCTCTCTTAAAAGGCGCACCACAGGCTCTTAGGGGTACCGCCTGAGCCTTTTGTTCAGTACAAGTCCAATCACAGTGATCATAGGGATATGGCGGCCACAATTACCCGGCAATCACGGCCTTTGAAATAAATTGCACAGCACCGCGTGATGCGAGTATTCGTTCACGGGCCGAAGGAACAATGCGTTAATAATTTTATTATGTTAAATACAGGGCAGGGAGTGAATAGCCAAAGAGATGAGATGTTCTGTTGTACCTCATCTGCACGCACAGGGTCTTTTCCTGTTTTCCCTCTCTCGAACGTCACCCAGTCAATTAGGCGTACCGAAGCAACCGTACTTACTCAACGGTATAATGTGCTACGCAAATGCAACCGCATCCGTTGCGCGCCGTTAGTGCTGTATATGCACTATTGGACGTACGCGCGTAACCAGGCTAGTTTGCACCGCCGCTCGTAACCTGCAGTCGCACTAATTTTATCTGCGCCAGAAAAGCCTTAGACTACCCTTATTAAACCGGAGTCTTTTAAGAGGACATTGCCATGCGCGAAGCTACTACCCCCCTGCCCCACGCACCTGCCAGTGGCGCTGAACATTTCGACGTGTTGATTGTCGGAGCCGGTATTACCGGCATTGGTGCGGCACATCACCTGAGTACGAAATGTCCGCACAAAAGCTATGCGATGCTGGAGAGCAAAGCCGGCCATGGTGGCACCTGGCGCCAGCATACCTACCCGGGCATTCGCTCTGATAGCGACCTGTACACCTTTGGCTACGGCTTCAAGCCTTGGACAGGCAAGCCTATTGCAAGCGGTAGCGCTATCCTCGATTACCTGCAAGAAGCGATTGAAGAAGATGACATTGATAAACACATACGCTACCAGCATGAGGTAGAAAGCGCCTCGTGGTCCGGCGAAAAGCAGCAATGGATCATTACCGCCCGGCGTAAGGATACCGATGAGCCCGTGTATTTGAGCTGTAACTTTCTGTGGATGTGTCAGGGATATTACCGCCACGCTGAAGGCTACACGCCGCAATGGCAAGGCATGGAAGAGTTCGAGGGGCCAATAGTCCATCCACAAACCTGGCCGGAAGATCTTGATTATGCCGGCAAGCGCGTGGTCGTTATCGGGTCAGGTGCGACCGCCGCCACCTTGATTCCTAACATTGCTGATGCGTGTTCTCACGTCACCATGCTGCAGCGATCGCCTACTTATTTCTGGACCGGTGAGAATCGTAATGAACTGGCAGACCAGCTACGAGAACTTGAGGTTCCCGAAGAGTGGGTTCACGAGATCGTGCGTCGCAGCATTCTCAAGATAGGCAAGGATATACAATACGCCTCAGTATCGGACCCGGAGATGGTCAAGGAAGAGCTGTTCAAGGTGATCAGGGAGTACCTGGGTGAAGATTTCGATATGTCACATTTTACGCCCAGTTACCGACCCTGGCAGCAACGCCTGGCCTATGTACCCGACGGCGACCTTTTTGAGGGGATCAAGTCCGGAAAGGTATCTGTGGTAACGGATCATATCGATCGTTTTACGGCTAAGGGCATCCTGACAAAATCCGGTGAGCTGCTGGAGGCGGATATCATTATCACTGCAACAGGATTCAACCTGAGTGTTATGGGCGATATCCCCTTTGTTGTTGACGGCGCAGCCGTCGACTTTGGCAAGACGTTCACCTACAGGGGAATAATGAACTCTGGTGTACCCAATATGGCATCCATGTTTGGCTACCTGCGCACCAGTTGGACCATGCGTGTTGACCTGGTCTGCGATTTTGTCTCTAAATTGCTCAACCACATGGACGCCAAGGGAGTCACCGTTTGCACCCCTACCCTGCAAGATCAAGACCTGGATATGGCAATGCATCCCTGGATTGATGAGGAAGAGTTTAACCCCGGCTATATGCAGCGCGGCAAGCACCTGATGCCCAAACGGGGTGACCACGAACCGTGGACCTTCAGCGCGGACTACTACACCGAGAAAGATCAGCTGCCGCTGGTGAACCTGGATGAAGACGCACTGGTGTATAGCGGGGCATGAATCAATACCACGGAACATTATGTGTTTAATTTATAGTGTTTGCGCCGCTGAGACCTATCAAAAACGCATGGAACAACACTACCGGTGAACCTTGCCGTTGAGCCTCGCTCCAATTGCAGCGTAAATTGTCCGTCCACATTAAAACAGGTGATCGAATATGGATTATGTCTCGGTAGCAGATGCGCAGACCGCAGGCGGTCTGCGCCTGATACTAACCGGCGGACTGCCCGCCCCCTGGAGCGAGGCGGCCAAAGGGGTATTTCGTGTCCGCAAGGTCAGTTACACGCCTGTGCTGCAGCAAGGTGGCGGCCTCAATGAGGATATTGTGGCGTGGACTGGCCACCGCAATGCTCCCACTGCGATGTATAACGACGAGCCTCCCCGTGTGACAGCGCTGGATATGATTAATCTGGCTGAACGACTGGGCAGCGGTCCCTCTCTGGTACCAGAAAAGATTGGGGATCGTGTTCTCATGTTCGGCTTGCTGAATGAAATTACCGGTGAAAATGCCATGGCCTGGAACGCCCGGATACTGATGTTTGGCGCTATGATCGCCGCCATGGGTGAAGAAGCAGTGGCCGACAATCCCATGCTACGCGATTATCATTACTGTGCAGCGGATGCGGCAGCGGCGCCGGCAAAGGTCATGGATATACTGACGGCGCTAGCAACCCAATTGCAGGCACAGAGCGCCGCAGGCAGCCGTTACTTTATCGGCACTACGTTGTCTGCGCTGGATATTTACTGGGCATGTTTCTCCCAGATGCTCGATCCCTTGCCTCCAGAGGTCAATCCAATGCCAGATTACATGCGCGATGCCTGGGGCGTGTTGCCAAAGGCGCTGCACAACAAAGGCTTTGAAGTAGACAACATATTGCTACAACATCGCGATTATATTTTTCCCACCTATTTACAATGGCCCCTGGATTTCTAAAGCGGACCACGCAGAGAGTCCCCTGCCCCATTGCATCCTGCCAGGTGCATTGCAACAACGTAACTTGATGCTCTCCATTGGTAGCCAGCTTAGGGTTGTAGCACCGGATACAGCGATACCACTAATAATAACGCCATGGTGATGTTGAACATACGCAGACGCGCCGGGCTGGTGAGAATACGCTGAAGTTGCAGTCCCATAGTCGTCCAGATACCGATGCATGGCAGGTTAACCGTGCCGGAGACCGCCGCCACAAACGCCATGGCGGCGATGCTCTGGGATGGTGAATAGACGCTAACGGCGGTGAGTGCCATAGTCCATGCCTTGGGGTTTACCCACTGAAACAGGACTGCTTGAATAAAGGTAAATGGCCGGCCAGATGCCGTGGATTCGTGATTTAGCGGAGCCGCTGTGCCGATCTTCCAGGCGAGGAACAAAAGGTACAGGACACTGACGATCTTGAGAATCAGATACGTCACCGGGAAAGCATCGAACACCTGCACCAGGCCCACGCCAACCAGTAATACCATCAGGGTAAAACCCAGAGACACACCAATCATATGTGGGACGGTGCGGCGAAAACCAAAGTTGGCGCCTGATGCCATCAGCATCAGATTATTAGGCCCCGGGGTGAGGGAAGATACCAGGGAGAATATCACCAGCCCCAATAAGATTTCATAGGTCATAGGGTAGTTTCGAGGTTTGTTTTCATAACATCTAGCGTGAACATATAGGCACTGCACCTGGCGGGCGCTCAATATATCAGGTAAGCCTTACTATTTACACGCTGCCTTGGCCAATACCTGCGGTATATACCCTCTGCAGCTACGCGCACCGATTGCTCACCAGACACGCTTATTTTTCACCCGAGCCTGCGCTGTAGAGTTCCCAGCGCCGCAACTCGTGATAGCTGACGCCGGACCTGGTCTGGCGCGATTCAAACAGTGAGAAATAATCGAAGCTGAGACTGAAAGCCGGTGGCACCAGAGGCTGAGCCGGGGCCAACTTACAACCGCGAAATAGCGAGACATGCGCCTGAAAACGTTTGTTATTGCGTTTGCTGCCGATCCGTGCCGCCAGACTTCGCATTTTTCGCGCTAGCACCAGGAGTTCGACCGGGCTGTGCCCGGGGCCAAGCCAGAGGATACCCTGCCGCTGCCAGTAGCCTAGTTCATCTAGTGTCAGGTCAAACGCGGGTAACGCTTCGCTGCCCAGCCATTGATCCACATTTTCATAAAGGCGCTCCAACCCTGCCTCTGCCATTTCCCCTATAAATCCAAGGGTGATGTGCAGGTTGCCCGCAGAAACCGGCCGCGCCATGTCGCTAAAACGCAAATCACCAAAAGACCTGTCCCGCCAGGTCGCTATTTCAAGTTTGGCATCCGGGGTTAGATCAAGAGCAAAAAATAATCGCATAGTGCTGTATAGCGTAACCGCCTCTGGGCTGTTTGTCGCACAGGGATTGTATTGACGTTTAAGGGCTGCCCAAGCAGACTGTGGCAATGACAAATAACGACATTTTGCGCCGCATACGCTATATCTTTGATTATGACGATTCCAGGATGATCGCCATTTTTGCATTAGCCGAACTTGATGTCAGGCGCGGGCATATCGTCTCCTGGTTATTGAAAGACGATGATCCTGCCTATCAGGCATGCAATGACCGTATGCTGGCAACCTTTCTCAATGGGTTGATCACGCAGAACCGCGGCAAGCGGGACGGCCCCACGCCGGAGCCGGAGAAAACGCTCACCAATAACCTTATCTTAATGAAGCTGAAGATTGCCCTGGACCTGCAGTCAGAGGATGTTATCGATATCCTCAAGCTGGCAGGATTTCAGCTTGGCACACCCGAACTGAGTTCATTTTTGCGCAAGCCGGGACACAGGAATTATCGCGAGTGCAAGGACCAGGTATTACGCAATTTCCTCTCGGGGTTGCAAGTGAAGTTTCGCGATCAGTCTCCGGGTAAAGCTAAAAGCCCCTGGCCTGATCGTACGTTACAGTAATTGTTTACAGCCAGTGCTTCTGAATCCATTTCCTGGTTTCTCCAATATTGTGGCTACGACCGATCTCATCCATACGATGAATTTTCTTAACATTGTCCATGTCGATTTTTTCGTTTTTGGCGAACGTGACCTGCAGCCTGTGGTATCTGTCATCCAGAATTTGCTGGCACTGGTAATCAGAAATACCGGCGACACCATCCATCAATACTTCTAGCATCGGCTGCGCCCACTGCGCATAACCCCAGTCGAGTTTTTTCTCCTTGATGTACTTGAGGCTTATGCCGGTGCCTATGGATAGCAATACCACTTCATCCAGTTTGGCGCGCTCTTGCGGTGTATTTTTTTTCGATATTGCCTGCACTAATGCCACCATACTCGGGTTATTGGCAAAAACGCCACCGTCGATATAGCCGTTTGCGGAGGGGAAATACGTCGGGGCTGCACTCGTGTACAGTGCGACGTTTGCCGCTGAATACCGCCCGTCATTGCCCGGACCAGAGTAATTGTGGAATATTTTTGGCTTCCAGGTTCTTTTGGGGCCCGCCTCGTTGTCCAGGTCAAAGGCAGTGATGGCAACTTTCTTCTGCAAGCTCCCCAGTTTCGTTGTCCCGAAGATCTCTTTTAGTTCTCGTTTCAGAACTTTGCTGGAATAGTCGGCGCCTATGATCTTTCCCATGTCCTTAATGTCGTCCCAGATGCTGTCATCAAAGATCTCCTGCCCTTTACTGTGATATAGCGCTGCCAACTCGCTCAGCGGCTTGCCCGCCGCTATGCCAAGCGCGATGATGCCACCGCTTGAGGTCCCTGCAATGAGATCGACTTTATCCAGCCAACCTGCAATTGCTGGATCGTCTGCCAGTTGTTCCAGCATGCGCACAGTAATCAGGCCCCGAAGGCCACCACCATCCAGTGAGAGAACTCGATATTTAGCCATGCCGATGCTCCAGGTGATGATTGAATGATTGTTTACGCGACAGTTCCTGGCAACCTGTGATTAAAAGTCTGTCCTGAATTAGCCTAGCCGGGCGATGAGCTTACCTCACCGCCTATATACAGCCAGTGACCGGCTACGCGCTGAAAGACGGATTTTTCATGTAACGCTTCTTCGCTACCGCTGTCGTTGTTAAACCATGCGTTGAACTCTACGAAGCCCTGGT
>JBALVO010000082.1:13425-16161 GCA_036961445.1 Halioglobus sp. | reverse complement strand
ATCAGGCTTTACCCCTGTTTCGTCGCCGGTAAGTCATCCGCTGAGTTCCTATCTGCGTCCAGCTTGTTTACACTCCCTGCTTGCATGACATCGGAAGTAGCAGATGGAAGTCAGTAGTATTACTTTTTCGTTCTTCCTTATCTTCACCGGAGCGGCGGTTTTTGCTTCACTGGCCCTGTATACACGCCAGCCGCTGATCATCGCCTACATTGCGCTGGGGGCTTGCATCGGGCCCTACGGCTTGTCTCTGGTTACCGACCTCAACCTGCTGTCAGACATCGGGCATATTGGTATTATTTTCCTGTTGTTTTTGCTGGGCCTTGATATGCAGCCGCAAGCCCTGTGGTCTACGTTACGCAATTCAACCGTCGTGGCGATGTTCAGCTCTGCCATATTCCTGGGAACCGGCTATACCGTAGCAGCGCTTTTTGGCTACGCCACCCTGGACGCCGTAATCATTGGCGCAGCGATGATGTTTTCCTCAACCATAATTGGCATCAAGCTGCTGCCGACAACAGTATTGCACCACCGCCATATTGGCGAGCTGATGATAGGTATGCTGCTGCTACAAGATCTACTGGCGATCATCGTACTGATGGTACTGCTCAGTGCGTCTGCTGGCAGCACAGACTCGATGGTTCAAGACCTGGTCATTTCGCTGATAAGCTTACCGCTACTTGCTGGCTGCGCTTTATTAGTTGTGCGCTATGTGCTGTTACCGCTGATTACCCGGTTTGACCGTTTTCATGAATATATTTTTCTGTTGGCCCTGGGTTGGTGCCTGGGTATGGCCGAAGCTGCCAAGGCTTTGGGATTGTCCGAGGAAATCGGCGCTTTTATAGCAGGCATTACTATCGCTACCAGCCCCATCTCACAGTACATCGCAGTTAACCTTAAGCCGCTGCGGGATTTTTTCCTGATTCTGTTCTTCTTTTCCGTGGGTGCGCGCTTTGATCTCGCTGTGCTTCATCAGGTACTGGCACCGGCGCTGGTGTTGTCCGCATTGGTGCTTGGTCTAAAGCCGGTGGTCTATCGCTTTTTGCTTAAGGGGGTGAGCGAAAGTCGCACATTGGGCTGGGACCTGGGGTTCAGGTTGGGTCAGGCCAGCGAATTTTCTTTGCTCATCGCTTATGTCGCGGTGGGTAGCGCCTTGATATCGGAACAGGCATCGCTGCTGATACAGGCAACCACTATCATCACTTTATTGATATCTTCTTACATCGTGGTACTGAACTACCCTACTCCGATCGCCATTTCGGATCGTTTACGCAGAGACTGATTCCTTATCAGCTGAAGCTATAGCCATATTCTGGCGGCAAGCTGTGAGCTGAGCGACAATCACTGCGCTACTGGATAAAAATGGCGCGACCAACGCAGGTTCAGCAGAGCAAAAAAAAACCGGCCTGAAAGACCGGTTTTTCTGCAACTATCAGGCAACCTAAAGCTTGGCTTCAAGCTCTGGCAAAGCATCGAACAAGTCAGCAACCAGCCCGTAGTCTGCCACCTGAAAGATAGGGGCGTCCTCGTCCTTGTTGATTGCAACAATGACTTTGGAGTCTTTCATACCCGCCAGGTGCTGAATAGCACCAGAGATACCAACGGCAATGTACAGATCAGGGGCGACGATCTTACCCGTCTGGCCAACCTGCATGTCGTTGGGTACGAAGCCAGCGTCGACTGCCGCGCGAGACGCGCCGATTGCAGCACCCAGCTTATCGGCAATACCGTCCAGCAGTTTGAAGTTCTCGCCGTTTTGCATACCACGACCACCAGAGATAACAACCGGCGCGGCCGTTAGTTCCGGGCGATCAGATACTGCAACCTCTTCACCAACAAAAGAAGAAATACCAGCATCGTGCACGGCATCCAACGCTACCACCGCAGCGGAGCCACCCTCGGCAGGCGCTGCGTCATAGGCAGTAGTACGCACCGTGATCACCTTCTTGGCGTCGGTACTCTGCACGGTCGCGATAACATTACCTGCATAAATCGGACGCTGGAATGTATCTGCAGACACCACGCTGGTTATCTCGGAAATCTGTGCAACGTCCAGCAACGCGGCAACCCGCGGCATAAAGTTTTTACAGTTAGGCGTGGCTGGCGCGATGATATTGTCGTAGTCGGCAGCGACCTCAGCAATCAGCAGGCTGACGTTTTCCGCCAATTGATGCTCATACGCTGCATTGTCAGCCACCAGCACCTTACCAACACCTGGTACTGCTGCAGCAGCTTCAGCTGCCGCTCCACAATTGGCACCAGCGATAAGAATATCAATATCCGCACCCATTGCCTGGGCAGCTGCGACAGTATTAAGGGTAGCGACTTTCAGGCTATTGTTGTCGTGTTCTGCTATTACTAGAGTGCTCATGAGATTACTTTCGCCTCGTTCTTCAGTTTGTCTATCAGTTGATCTACATCTGCCACCTTGATACCGGCTTTACGCTCGGCGGGTGGTTCAACCTTAACCTGTGTCAGGTGGGAGCTTACCTCTACGCCCAAATCAGCCGGGCTATAAACGTCAAGCGGCTTCTTCTTGGCCTTCATAATATTAGGCAGCGAGGCATAGCGGGGTTCATTCAAACGCAAGTCGGTAGTGACGATCGCCGGCAGATTCAGGCGAACTGTTTGCAAACCACCGTCTACTTCGCGCGTCACATTGACCTTGTCACCATCAATCACCACTTCAGAGGCAAAGGTTCCCTGTGCCATATTGGCAAGTGCGCCCAGCATTTGTCC
>JBALVO010000082.1:0-13325 GCA_036961445.1 Halioglobus sp. | reverse complement strand
TCAACATCACTACCATCGGCTTTGGCGCGAACCTTGACGTTGTAGTCAACGACGCGCTTAACGGCAACAAGTACCTTCATGGATGCTCCATAGATTATTTCAGGTGGGTTAGTGGTAAGTCAGCTACACTTTATAGCTGAATCCGTATCAGTTTGGCGGCATATCTTGCCGACAAACAGACGCCGGGTCAAGAGCCAGCGGGGATCAGTACCGATCTCGATGAGGCATATCAGCTATTTCTGCTATTTGCCTTGTTTATAGTCTTTAATCGTTAGAAATTATATACTTGCGCTCTTTCTTTCAGCAGAAGCCGGTCCTTGCCGACACTCTGCCATGCACAAGAGGATATTGCTGTGGAACGTGAATCTATGGAATTTGATGTTGTGATCGTCGGTGCCGGCCCTGCGGGCCTCTCTGCCGCCTGTCGCATCATGCAACTGGCCAAGGAAAAAGAGCAAACTGTGACCGTTTGTGTTGTGGAAAAAGGCTCGGAGGTGGGTGCCCATATTCTGTCTGGCGCAGTACTGGAGCCTCGGGCTCTGGATGAACTGTTCCCCACCTGGAAAGAAATGGGCGCACCGATCAGTAATGCGGTAAAAGAAGACAAATTTTTCTTTTATCTGAACAACAAGAAGGCCATCAAGCTGCCTAACTTTTTCATTCCCAAGCCCACTCACAACAAAGGTAATTACATCGTTTCCATGGGCAATGTCTGCCGCTGGCTGGCTGAGCAGGCCGAAGGTCTGGGTGTGGAAATCTATCCCGGATTTGCGGCCTCTGAAGTCCTTTATCACGACGATGGACGGGTCAAGGGCATCGCCACTGGCGATATGGGCGTAAGTGCCGGCGGTGAGCACAAAGACAGTTATATGCAGGGCATGGAATTACATGCGAAGTACACCTTGTTCGCCGAGGGTTGCCGCGGCCATCTGGGCAAACAACTGATCGAAAGATTTTCACTGGATGCGAGCAAGGACCCTCAGCACTACGGTATCGGCATCAAAGAAATCTGGGAAATTCCTGCAGACAAGCACGAGGAAGGCCTTGTTACCCATGGATTGGGGTGGCCGCTTATGGAAAGCAGCTCCGGTGGCGGTGCTTTCATGTATCACGCCGAGGGCAACCAGGTATATATCGGCTTGATAGCCGACCTCAATTACAGCAATCCGCATATGAACCCTTTCGAGGAGTTCCAGCGCTGGAAGCACCACGCAGAGACCAGCAAATACCTGGAAGGCGGCACTCGTCTGACTTATGGCGCCAGGGCGATCACCAAAGGTGGCTTTAACTCGCTGCCCAGAATGTATTTCCCCGGTGGACTGTTGATCGGTTGTGACGCGGGTACCCTTAATAGCGTCAAGATCAAGGGTAACCATACGGCAATGAAGAGCGGTATGCTGGCCGCTGAAGCTGTGGTGGAGGCGCTGTCGCTTGGCGATGTAGCCCCAGCCGACCTGATTTCCTTTGCCGATAAAGTCGAAGCGTCATGGATGCATCAGGAACTCTATACCACCCGTAATTTCTCGGGTTTCATGCACAAGTTTGGCATCCTGCTGGGCTCGGCCATGGTGTGGCTGGACCAGAATATCTTCGGGGGAAAACTACCGTTCACCCTGAACGACACCAAGCCCGATTACGCGGCGATGAAGCCTGCTGCAGATTGTAAAAAAATTGACTACCCGAAGCCGGACAACAAAATCAGCTTTGATCGTTCGTCTTCAGTGTTCTTGTCCAATACCAATCATGAAGAAGACCAGCCCTGCCACCTGACGCTGAGAGATGCGGCCATTCCGCTGGACAAGAATCTCCCAATGTGGGACGAACCTGCCCAGAGATACTGCCCAGCAGGGGTGTATGAAATCGTGGAAGACGATGCCGGGAAACGCTTCCAGATCAACGCCCAGAACTGCGTACATTGTAAAACCTGTGACATCAAGGACCCGTCGCAGAACATTACCTGGGTGACGCCAGAAGGCTTCGGTGGACCGAACTACCCCAATATGTAGCGCGTACCGGAATGCCTAGCGGTCAACAGACGCCAACAGCTCAAACCTGCATCCAGCGCTGCTAACAATCGGTACGCCGTTATCATGCTGGGCCATTTCTACCAGCCGGTACCACGCTGCTCGCGTGAACAGCGCGGCCAGCCCGTGATCGAGTCGCACCGCTGCCACGCCACCCACCGCCGGCTCCAGAAATAATGGGTGCTCCTTACCAACATCAACCTGTTTACCGGTATTAAGTGTGGCCCTGAGAACCTGCACGCCATTCACGGATAATTCCTCGATATCTGTTACCACCAGTGGATGCAGTTCAACCTCGATCCGCCATTTTTCTACCGGCGTCAGCAGGTAATACTCGCCGTCTTCCTCCCGTCTTAAAATGCTGGCAAACAACCGCAGCAGCGACTCACGTTCGATTTTTCCTCCGTCGTGATACCAGGTGCCATCGGCAGTAATATGTATTGGAATATCGCCCGATAGAGCCGGGTGCCAGCGCTCCAATGGTGGGGAATCGAAGTTACGCCGCCCGCCTACTTGCTGCTCAAGGTCCTGTAGTTGCTTATCCACGCTCATTCCTCTGGTATCTGCTTCCGTGCTGGGCTATAACGGTGTTATCACCAACCATACGGATCATATGATTAACTGGATTCGCAGCGCCATTGTCAACTGGCTTAAACATAAAAAGCCACTGCCACAGACCCCTCTGAGTGACTTCGAGCGAATAAGGCACGAAGTCAAAGCGTGTGATGTAGTGCTGATCGAAGGACGATCGCGCGTTAGTGATGTTATAAAACTGGTCACCCAGAGTAGTTGGTCCCACGCGGCCCTTTATGTCGGCCGCCTGCACGACATTGAAAACCCCCAATTGCGAGAAGTTCTTGCAAGTCATTACCAGGGCAACACAGATAGACAACTAATCATCGAAAGTGAACTGGAACTGGGGACAGTAGTACGTGCCCTGACAATTTACGAGAGGGAACACCTGCGGATTTGTCGACCTCGCGGACTGGGTTTCAGCGATAGCCAGAAGGTCATTGGCTATGCGATCGGCCGCTTGGGAACCACCTACGACGTGCGACACATTTTCGACCTGGCACGCTTTCTGTTTCCATGGTTCATCATGCCGCGGCGCTGGCGCTCCACCCTGTTCAGTACACACCCGGACAAAACTACCCAGACTGTCTGTTCCACGATGATCGCCGAGGCCTTTGGCCACATCCAATTTCCGATCCTGCCACTGGTAAAACATATAGAGGGAGACCGGGTGCAGTTATTTCTGCGCAACCCAAAACTGTGCACGCCTAGCGACTTCGATTACTCGCCCTACTTCGATATCATCAAGTACCCGTTTCTGGACTTCCAACATTACACAGATCAGCGCCTGCTACCCTGGCGGGGAGCAGCCAGGTTAAGTGAAGAAGAACGACATATGTACATACCGATGGATCCCGCAGCAGAGATACTCTACGACGATACCCAATAGCTCAAGCGCAGTCGCCGATAAGACGCACGTTGATAACACCTTCGAGTGAGCTCATTTTAGCAAGAACATCCTCTCCAATGGGCGAACTGACATCAATCAAGTTGTAAGCCACTTCATCGCGACTCTTGTTGAGCATATCGATAACGTTTATGTTTTCATCCGCCAGGATGGACAACACACTACCGAGAATCCTGGGGACATTATCATTGGTTACCGAGAGGCGGCAGCCGGATACACGCTCCAGCACCAGGGTGGGGAAATTAACCGAATTGCGTATATTGCCATTTTCGAGGAAATCCCGCAGTTGATCCGCAGCCATTATCGCGCAGTTGTCTTCGGCCTCATCTGTACTGGCGCCAATGTGCGGCATCAGTATCACGTCATCCCTACCGATCAGTGCCGGAGCGGGAAAATCCGCAATGTACTTACGCAGTTTACCTTCATTAAGCGCGGCTAATACCGCCGCTTCGTCTACAATTTCCTGGCGCGCAAAATTAAGCAAACAGGTTCCTGGACGCACGGCATTAAACAACTCAGTGTTAATTAAATTGCGAGTAGAATCCAATACCGGCAAATGTAAGCTGATGTAATCGCAGCGAGTGAACAGAGCCGACAGTGTGTCCGCCTTACGGACCTGGCTGGACAAGCGCCAGGCGGCTTCCACTGACAGAGCCGGGTCATAACCAACGACCTCCATACCCAGGGTCAGCGCCATTTCTGCCACCATAGAACCGATAGCACCCAGGCCTACGACACCAAGCGTCTTGCCGACCAACTCACTCCCCTTGAACTGTTTCTTCTGTGCTTCCAGGGTTTTATTCAGTACTACTTCGTCCTGCACATCGGCCAGGGTCTGCACGTAGTTTATGCCTTCGATAACACCGCGTGAGCCAAGTAACAGGCCCGTAGCCACCAGTTCTTTCACTGCGTTGGCATTGGCTCCCGGAGAGTTGAACACGGGAATACCGCGCGCGGTACAAGCTGCTACCGGAATATTGTTAACGCCGGCGCCGGCGCGAGCGATAGCCGATACGGAGTCGGCGATCTCTGCTTCTTGCAGCTTGTGACTGCGCAATAAAATAGCGTCCGGATGAGAAAACTCGCTGGCGATTTCATAGCAATCACGCGGCAGGCGATCCAGCCCCTTGATTGATATCTGGTTAAGTGTGAGTACCTGTCTGGCCATGCCTACCTCTAAAATTGTCCTACAATACCGTTATGTCGGCTTCATCGCGCAAGCCGCGCTGGAATTCCGTGTCTACGAGATTACTGTATTCGGCACTTATCTGTTGCAGCAATGCCTGCTGCTCTGCCTTATTAAGCACGTCATATTGCCCTGGGCTTACCCGCGCTAACTCAAACACCTGAGCATCACCGGAAGGCGTCATAATAAATTCACTGAACGAGCTACCGGCAGTGGGAGCGGGTAATTCAAAAGCACGCTGCAATACACCCCGTGGCAGGACCGTGTTGCGTCGATCTGCACCCAACTCCACCTGCCATTCATAACCCTGGGCTAAAGCAAACTCCTCTACGGCAGTGCCCAGGCGTAGTTGTCTCAAGGCCTGCTCCGCTGCTTCTGCCACTGCGGCCCGGGAATTGTTTTCCGTGATGGTCGCTACTATTTCATCCTGCACCAATTCCAGCGCTTTGACCTCTGACTCGTTGTGCTGGCGCACACGTAAAACAACAAATTTATTGCCGCCAAGCTCGATGACTTCGCTGTTATGTCCGGCCACCAGCACGTCCTCGGAAAATGCTGCAGCCAAAAGTGCCGAATTGGCAAACACACCTTCGGCTTGCGCGCGGGTTACTCCTTTAACCTGCTGCATTGTTAACTGCAATTCTTCGGCGGGGCTGCTCAGATCCTCGGCGTTAAACGAAAGATCCTTTAAAGACTCGACAGTGCGCAGCAATACAATCCGCGCCTCCTCTGCTTGTATAGAGTCTTGCAGCTGAGAGCGCATTTCCTCCAGACTTGCTATGGAGCCGTCTCGGCGCTCGGTCACTTTTATCAAATGAATACCCGCATCAGTCTCTACCGGAGCTGAGACGATATTGACCTCTAATTCGGTTATCGCCAGTTCCATTTCGGGTGGAAAAGCATCGCCACTGGTGTAGCCGAGGTCGCCTCCGGCACTGGCGGAACCAATATCCTCAGAGAACTTTTCCGCCACCTCAGCAAAGTTGGTGCCCGCCGCCAACTCCGCCTGGGCTTCTGCAATACGCTGCTCCAGGGCGGCGTCATCGCCGTTTGCATCCGCCTCAAACAATATGTGTGAAACCCGGCTTTCTGTTTGGTACTGAACATCCTGTTGCGCCAGTTCGTAGGCTTCCACAATCGCGCTTTCTTCAACCGGGGCGAAAAACTCTTCTATGGACAGCTCGATATAGTCCAGATCCACCGATTCGGTGGAACGAAATTCTGAGGCGTTAGCGGCATAATATTCTTCGATTTCCGCAGCACTGATATCGCTCTCAGCCGTGAAGTTTTCCAAAGGAATAGTGAAATAACGCACATCTCGCTGTTCAGCAGTAATACGAGCATTCAGGTCCCGCTCTGACGCTGTAGTGAATTCGCTGCCGGCGAGTCCACTGCGCAGCTGATTGAGCATCATGTCTTCGCGCAGGCTCTGCTTAAAATAGGCCGGCGTGTAACCCGCACTGGACAACACATTCTTGTAGGCATCGGGGGAAAACACACCATCAATCTGGAATTGCTCCATACCGGCGATAACAACACCTATCTCTCGTTCAGAGATGGCCAGATCCATATCCGCAGCAGATTGTGTCAATAGCTTTCGATTTATCAAGTCATCCAGCGCCTGCGCACTCAGCCGTTGGTCGTCCAGCATTGCCGGATCCAGGTTGTCTCCCAACATGGAGATCAAGCGCCGTTTCTGGGTGTTCACTGCCTGTTGCAGTTCAGCGGGCGTAATTTCCTCACCATTCACTTCAGCCACTCCACCACCGCCGCTACCCAGTAGAATGGATTCGATACCGAAGATTGAAAAAGAAACGACAATCAGTCCCACCACGATTTTGGCAGTGGTTCCCTTGGTGCTTTTACGTAGATCTTGAAGCATGTTTAGTACTCTTTGAAACTAAAAAAAAAGCGCACGGGAGAGTGCGCCTTTTAACTGAGTCAGGATGTCACCGCTTGGGTAAACCAGATGAGTTAATACTGGTCAGCTATATAGCGGTTTACCCTACTTTGCTCAGCTATTAACTGAATCTTTCAATGCCTTACCTGCTTTGAAGCTTGGCACGTTAGATTCTGCGATTTGAATGGTCGCACCAGTTTGTGGGTTGCGGCCACTGCGAGCACTGCGGTGCTTAACCGAGAATGTGCCAAAGCCCACAAGTGCAACCTGGTCACCCTTGGCCAATGCTCCAGTTACACTTTCAATCACTGCATCCAGAGCGCGACCGGCAGAAGCTTTTGGTAAATCCGCCGCCGTTGCAATTGCATCAATCAATTCTGTTTTATTCACACTTATCCCCTTGGAAGTTATATTTTAATACTAGAATTTGTCACCTGAGGTAACCTGGAGCTCAGCCATTAACCCGCTAAATCCCCCAATCTCTTCGTGAACATGCCCGGTGACGGTTTTTAGTTATAAACCAGCAAACACCTGCACAACCCGACGCAAGACTTTATACCAGAGCACGAATCCCGGTCAATAAAGAACGTGCTCTTAGTGCGTATTTATACGATTTTTTTCGTCCTTTTCGTTATCCGCAGCCGCTGCCAAGGTGTCGGCAAGAAACTCTTCGTCACTGAGAGGTTCCGGCATGCGTTCCAATGCGATCGCCAGCACTTCATCGATCCATTTTACCGGCCGAATATTGAGGTGCTCCTTAATGTTGTCAGGTACTTCTTTCAGGTCGCGCTCATTCTCTTTGGGAATGATAACCGTCTTGATCCCACCTCTGCGCGCGGCCAATAATTTTTCCTTGAGTCCGCCGATAGGAAGCACCTCTCCACGCAAGGTGATCTCTCCGGTCATGGCCACTTCGGCAAGCACCGGGATGCCGGTCAGTACCGAGACCAGTGCAGTACACATAGCCACACCGGCACTGGGACCGTCCTTGGGAGTTGCGCCCTCTGGAACATGAATGTGAACATCGTGTTTTTCGTGGTAAGTAGCGGGAATACCTAACATTTGCGAGCGACTTCTGACTACCGTGGTCGCCGCCTGAATGGACTCCTGCATCACATCGCCCAGGGAACCTGTCTTCACATGACGACCTTTACCCGGTACAGCGACGGCCTCGATAGTAAGCAATTCGCCGCCCACCGACGTCCAGGCGAGCCCCGTTACCTGTCCTATCTGGTTCTCCTCCTCGGCAATTCCATAGTTGAATTTGCGCACACCAAGCAAATCGGGCAGCATTTTCGCCGTGGCGACAATGCCTGAATCACTCTCACCCAGGGCAAATGCTTTCACCATTTTGCGACAGACCTTGGCGATTTCCCGCTCCAGTGAGCGCACCCCGGCTTCACGTGTGTAATAACGAATGACATCCAGAACCAGGTCCTGGGCGATGGACAGCTCGTCTTTCTTCAAGCCATTGAGCTTGATCTGTTTGGGAATCAGATAGCGCTCCGCGATATTGAGCTTTTCGTCCTCGGTATAGCCAGGGATACGAATGACTTCCATGCGGTCCAGTAAGGGACCGGGGATATTCATGGTATTGGATGTACAGACAAACATGACGTCTGACAGATCGTAGTCCACTTCCAGGTAGTGATCATTGAACGCGTGATTCTGCTCTGGATCCAGCACTTCCAGCATCGCTGAGGCGGGATCACCGCGATGATCCATACCCATTTTGTCAATTTCATCGAGCAGAAACAACGGGTTCTTCACGCCGGCCTTGGACATTTTTTGCAGCAATTTCCCTGGCATAGATCCGATATACGTACGTCTATGTCCGCGAATTTCTGCTTCATCACGGACGCCACCAAGAGCCATACGCACAAATTTGCGATTAGTGGCACGGGCGACGGACTCTCCAAGGGAGGTCTTGCCCACACCGGGTGGCCCCACCAGACACAGTACCGGCCCTTTTACTTTGCGCACCCGCTTTTGCACTGCCAGGTACTCCAGTATGCGGTCTTTAACCTCTTCAAGCCCGTAATGATCCTCATCCAGTATGGTTGAGGCGCGCCGCAGGTCATGCTTGACCTTGCTGCGCTTGGTCCAGGGAACGCTCACCATCCAGTCGATATAACTACGCACAACGGACGCTTCCGCCGACATTGGCGACATCATTTTCAGTTTGCCCAGCTCGGACAATGCCTTGTCTCTCGCTTCCTCGGGCATCTTGGCTTCGTCTATTCGAGACTGTAACTCGTCCAACTCATTGGGCGCCTCGTCCATGTCACCAAGTTCTCTCTGAATAGCCTTCATCTGCTCGTTCAGATAGTACTCACGCTGACTCTTCTCCATCTGCTTCTTGACCCGACCACGGATACGCTTTTCCACCTGAAACAGGTCGATCTCAGCCTCCATCAAGCCCATCAAGTGTTCCAGGCGATGGCGAATTCCGGACATCTCCAAAATACGCTGCTTTTCTTCCAGATCCACACTCATATGCGCGGCGATGGTATCGGCCAGCCGCCCTGGCTCATCGATACCATTAAGCGAAGTCAGGACCTCGGCGGGAACTTTCTTGCTCAGGTTTACATACTTTTCAAATTGGGTGACAGTGGAGCGCAGCAGGCCTTCTACTTCGTCTTCGGGAATATCGTCACTGACAATCTCACGCACACCGGCCACTGCGAAGGCGCCGTCGTCATCCACACTGTCCACCGCAGCACGATAACCACCCTCTACCAGCACTTTGATCGTGCCGTCCGGGAGCTTTAACAATTGCAGAATATTGGAGACCGTGCCGACCTGGTACATATCGTCAGCACCGGGGTTGTCATCAGCGGCATGGCGCTGGGCGATAAGCAGAACCTGCTTATCATTGGCCATGGCGTCTTCCAGGGCCTCGATAGACTTCTCTCTGCCCACAAACAGCGGCAACACCATATGCGGATACACCACAACATCGCGCAGTGGTAAAAGAGGGAGTTCAATAACAGAGGAAGAACCCATAACAATCTCCGGGTTATGCAGGAATTAACGTAGTAATACCTGTAGGTGGGGCCTTTTTCCCGAAATACAAGCGCTTAACGCTCATCAGCGGCCAGCCCCGCCGTGTTTTATTGTCGCCCGGCCAGGGCCGGGCGAGATAACTACTCGTCGGTCGATGCCGCGCGAGCAGCCGGTTCGCTGTTCTGGTAAACGAGCAGCGGCTCGGAGTCGCCACGAATAACTGACTCGTCAATGACAACCTTAATGACATCATCTCGCGAGGGGATATTGTACATGGAGTCCAGCAATACACCTTCAAGGATCGAACGCAGACCTCGGGCACCGGTTTTACGCTCCATGCCTTTCTCAGCAATAGCCCGCAGTCCGTCCTCGCGAAAGTCCACTTCGACCCCCTCCATTTCAAACAACCTGCTGTACTGCTTGGTGAGTGCGTTCTTGGGTTCTGTAAGAATCTGCACCAGCGCATCCACATCCAGCTCTTCCAATGTGGCGATAACTGGCAGACGTCCCACAAATTCAGGAATCAAGCCGTACTTGACCAGGTCTTCAGGCTCCAGGTCAAACAATAATTCACCAATATTACGGCTCTCATCTTTGCTTTTGACCTCGGCACCAAACCCTATGCCGCCTTTTTCAGAGCGGTCGCGGATGACCTTTTCCAGCCCAGCGAACGCGCCTCCACAGATGAACAGGATATTAGACGTATCTACCTGCAGAAATTCCTGCTGAGGGTGCTTGCGTCCGCCTTGAGGAGGCACAGAGGCTACGGTGCCTTCAATAAGCTTGAGCAGGGCCTGCTGCACGCCCTCTCCGGAGACATCTCGAGTTATAGACGGGTTGTCCGACTTGCGGGAAATTTTGTCTATCTCATCGATGTAAACAATGCCCACCTGGGCCTTCTCTACATCGTAGTCGCATTTTTGCAGCAACTTCTGGATGATGTTTTCCACATCCTCACCGACATAACCAGCCTCGGTCAAGGTCGTGGCATCGGCGATAGTAAAAGGCACATCCAACAGCCGCGCCAGTGTCTCAGCCAACAGCGTCTTGCCACTGCCGGTGGGACCAACCAGCAGGATATTGCTCTTGCCCAGCTCTACCCCTTCGCGATTCTCGCTATGGCGCAGCCGCTTGTAATGGTTGTAAACGGCAACCGCCAGCACTTTTTTGGCGCGCTTTTGACCGATGACATATTCGTCGAGAATGGCATTGATTTCCTGGGGTACTGGCAGGTGATCCTGCTTGGCCCCATTGGTACTTTCCTGCACTTCCTCACGAATAATATCGTTGCACAGGTCTACACACTCATCGCAAATAAACACCGATGGACCGGCGATAAGCTTGCGTACTTCATGCTGGCTCTTGCCACAGAAGGAGCAGTACAGCAGCTTGCCGCTGTCATCGCCAGATTTAGTGGTTTCGTCGCTCATTAACCCGCCTTAGATCCTATATATGATAGCTTCATCACCCGATGCCCCTAAGATGATGTTTTTTAGCGTTGTTTGCAAGTCCCATGGGGACTAAAAGAGGATGACAGAGCTTACTCCTTGGCGGAGCTGCGACTATCTACAACCTCGTCTATCAGGCCATATTCCTTGCTTTGCTCGGCATCCATGAAACGATCGCGCTCAGTATCGCGCTCGATCACTTCAAGGCTCTGGCCAGTGTGCTCCGCCATCAGGCGGTTCAGGCGCTCGCGGATGATCAGGATCTCCTTGGCCTGGATGTCAATGTCTGTCGCCTGTCCCTGGGCACCGCCGCTGGGCTGGTGGATCATAGTACGGGCATTGGGCAGGCAGTAGCGCTTGCCTTTAGCACCGCCGCTGAGCAAAAATGCGCCCATAGAGGCCGCCTGGCCTATGCACATGGTGCTGACATCAGGTTTGATGAACTGCATGGTGTCATAAATCGACAGTCCTGCGGTAACCGAACCACCCGGTGAATTGATGTACAGGTGAATATCCTTGTCCGGATTTTCTGATTCGAGAAACAGTAGCTGCGCGACAATCAGATTGGCCATGTAGTCTTCTACTGGCCCAACTGCGAAAATAACTCGCTCCTTGAGTAATCGCGAGTAGATGTCGTAAGAGCGCTCCCCCCTGGAGGTTTGCTCTACCACCATGGGTACCAGCCCCAGGTTGTTTATTGTATTTTTATTCTGCCCGTCGAACTGAAATGGCATGGCGTAGCGTCCCTGTGTATAGAATATCTAAAGTGAGGGCAATGCCTACGCACCGCCCGGGAGGCGCTGTCAGGCTTCTGCCTGCTCCTGGCTGATAGCATCCTGATAGCTGCACTCGTTCTCTGTTATATTGGCGCTCTCCAGCAGTTTTTCAACCACCTGGTCTTCCAATACTTTCGACTCTACCTGAGAAAGCTGTTCCTGGTTAGAGTAATAGTAATTAACAACCTCTTCCGGATCCTGGTAAGTAGACGCAAGCTCCTCAATTGCCGCACGGACTTTCTCCGCATCAGCACGCAGAGAGTGCTTGCTGATGAACTCTGACATTACCAGGCCAAGTTTTACGCGGCGCTCGGCGTTTTCAGAGAACATTTCTGCGGGTAATAAAGAATCCAGATCCAGGTCCTGGCCACCCGCTCCGCCAAACTGCTGGAACATTTGCTTGCGCATCACACCAATTTCCTGATCCACCAATGACTTGGGCACTTCCAGGGACTGATGAGCATCGACGACCGCATCCATCACCTGCTGCTTCAGCTTGGTCTGCACCGCGTTCTTGAGTTCACGGGACATATTCTCAGCAACTTCCTTACGGAACTGCTCCTCGCCACCTTCCTCTACACCATATTTAGCAAACAATTCTTCATTGAGTTCTGCCGGCATAAGCTCCAGCACACTGTTGAGCGTGATTACAAATTCAACCGCAGCGCCCTTGAGTTCCTCGCTGTGATAATCATCAGGAAAGCTAAGCTGCAGGGTCTTTTCTTCGCCTGCCTTCATTCCCGCAATACCGTCCTCAAATCCTGGAATCATACGGCCAGAACCCAGCTCCAGATCACTACCTTGAGCGCTGCCACCATCGAAGGCTTCACCGTCTTTGGTGCCGGCGTAATCGAGATTGACCTTATCGCCATCGACAGCCTCGCGCTCCACTGCCTCCCAATTACCCTGTTGCTTGCGGAAAACATCAATGATGTTGTCAACGTCCTCGTCTTTAACTTCGGCAACAGGTTTGGTGACAGCAAAGTCCGTCATCTCCACCACATCTACATCGGGAAACACTTCAAACGTGGCGACATACTCCAAATCTTTGCCGGCTTCCAGATTGCGAGGCTCTATGCTCGGCTGACCTGCGGGGCGCAGCTTCTCCTGCACCACCGCCTCCTGGAAAGACTGACTCATAACCTCGCCCAATACTTCCTGGCGTACACCGGCACCAAAGCGCTGGAGCATCACTTTCATCGGCACCTTACCCGGGCGAAAGCCAGGTATCTTGACGTTCTTGGCTGCTTTTTGCAGACGTGTATTTACTTCAATGTCGACCCGTTCAGCGGGCACGCCCACGGTCAGACGACGCTCCAGGCCTGAAGTCGTTTCAATAGAAACCTGCATGGTATTTCCTCACAATCTGATAGCTGTCGAGCGCTTTTAGCACTCGGTTGTTGGCGGCATCTACTGGACCTGGGGTCCTGTGGTAAATGCAGCCCTAATATTGGTGCGGAAGGAGAGACTCGAACTCTCACGCCTTGCGGCACTAGAACCTAAAT
>JBALVO010000081.1:0-16603 GCA_036961445.1 Halioglobus sp. | reverse complement strand
TCGCGGACTCGCGCTTCCAGGAGGAGCTGTTGCAACAGGCTAAATTGGCCGGAAAAATCGAAGATGATTATGAAATTCCACTACAGTATCGCAATAACTTGCCGCAGCGCCTACAGGAGGTGGTAACACGGTTGAAGTCGGAACAACAATCACAGGATACATCGTCACAGCTGTTTCCAAAGTTTCCATTCGGCACAGACTTTACACCCGAAGAGCTGGTTTTGACCGACGTACTGCAAAAACTGAAGTTTAAAATGAGCTCTCGCCGCACTTTGTTCAAAGCACTCGCCGGTGCCGTCGGTGCAGCCACTTCTCCAGTTGAGGCTGCCTCTCCCTATCTGGCACGAATGGGCCTGGATAAGCCTCGAGACCTCAAGGAAACCGCCATTCAAAAACTGATACTGTCCGAACTTAAAGACTCTGGGTACGTATGACCGGTTACCGGCGCCAAATAGCAGCGATACTCAATGGCGCTATGGAATTACCAGCAATAGTTCCTCATAGTTTTTCCAATCCAACCTTGGGGTAACCTCCTGCCGCCAACGCTCAGCCATAAGTTGCTCCAGCTCTGTTGAAAAATAGTCGCGGTGCGCACCCGATGCACCCTGCCCTACTTTGGAGGTATTGCTAAATAACGGCAGACCCATTGCCTGATTACGTTTATCGCGCGTCAGGTGATCATCAAATTGCTTGTTGTGTAAGCGCATGAATGGCAGCGATGACTGCTCTTTTACAATCGACAAAAGCTCATCGTCCATATGTACGTCCAAAAAGCTGGCTATGCGTGGCAGCTGATTATCAAAATCTACTTTCAGATGTTCATAGCATAGTAGCAGTACATTGGGGTTATCGCGCTGTAAACACCAGGACACCAGGTGGTGCCAGTAGCCGTCCGGAGGTTGCCTTTGCAGGTAGAGCCTGCGCGCAAAATCATCAAACCCTATAGCGCCAGACTCCATTAGCCAGCCATCAAAAAACTTGTACAGAGAAACCAGGGCATCAAAGGGATGTCGTAATACACAGATGTAACGTCCACCAGTCGGGATTGCGTCCCAGGACAAGTGGCTTTTAAACAGCCTGGGAGTGGCCACCTGATCCGCATCCAGATGCAGATCCAGATCATAGGCTGCATCTATCCAGGGCACCACTGCGGTTATCTCCGCAAACGCCATTGAGCCCCTGGTGCACAAGCAGTGTGCAATTTGTTGCATCCAGGTCGTACCGCACTTGGAATACGGGGCGATAATGACATCACTGGCTCGGGGCGTGAACGCACTCCCATGAGTTTTGCTCTCAGGCGTAAATAGTTTACCGAGGATAATCTGCAGTTCGTCGACGTTAGTGGCTCTGGTATTGTTCATTGTTTACCTGGTCGTTAAAAATCAGTGGTTTTACTGTGGAGTATATTGCCACTGTCAATCCAGATCATCTGGAAAATACTCTATTCCAACGCAATAGCAACGACGCTCCACACACCGCGCAGAGCAGTGGCAATACTACCATTGAGCGTTTATGCTGCAGCCATCTATGCGAAATCTATTCACCAGGCTAATTATTACCGGACTCCTGCTCAAGGGATTGTCATTCGCATCGGCCGACAATTTTGTGGTGAAGGAAGTGCAAGGACTCTATAACGGACGTTTATCCTACGGCAGCCTGTACCGCCTGCAGGACACGGATCCAGATCTTGTAGCGATCGCCAGCGGCGGCAACTACCCCAGCGCCAATACCGATGACGGGAATCTCAATTACGGCAAGGGTCTGGTCTCCAATAGCGTGCGCGCCTCTGGCGAGGTAGCAGTGTCATGGGGCAATTTCGGGGCCTACCTGCGAGGCGCGGCATTTTACGACTTCGAAGGCCAAAGTAACTCCCCTGGCCGCACCGAGTTTGACAATGATGCAGAGAAGCTGGTGGGCTCGGACGTGGATTTGCGCGAAAGTTACGTCAATTTGAGGCTATCCCCCGGTGGCATGCCCCTGGTGTTTAGAGTCGGCCAACAAATTCTTAACTGGAGCGAAACCACCTTTGTACGCGATGGACTCGACGTCATTAACCCGATTAATCTTGTCACTGCGCTGCAGCCTACGAGCACCCGGGAGGATCTACGTACACCGCAACGAATGGTGTGGGCCGCGGCCAACATCACCGAGACTGTTTCCGTCGAAGCCTATTATCAATACGAGTGGGAACCCATCACGCTACCCCCGGTTGGCTGGGCTTTCTCCCCCATCGACGCTCTCGGTGGAGAAGGCCTGCAATCGTGGATGTACGGGAATGGAGAAATTTCCGATCTTGGCACTGACCTTGACCAGCGCTTTGGACTACCCGCCGACACCCTGGGTTTTGACCAGGACTTTCAGCGCTTGCCGGGAGTGAATCGCGACACTCCCAGTGACACAGGACAATACGGGATCGCCGTTATTGGTCTTTTGCCCGATAGCAATGCCACCAAAGTGGGAGTGCACTACCTGCGCTATCACAGCCGTTTTCCATTACTGATGGCCCGCACCGGCAATGCCGCCGCGGTGGCCGCCACCGCTGAACCCTTCGTAGCAGCCCGCGCCAGTGCTCTGGAATCCGTGTATCTTGATGAAGGGCTGGATCCAGCAGAAGCAGCGCTGCTGGGCCGAGACGCGGCCGAGCAACTTACGGTGAGTAACTACGCCAACCAGGCATCCTTCTTTGCAACCTATCCAGAAGACATCGAGGCTTTTGGGCTCACTTTCAGCACTTCCACCACGGGCACCGGCACCTTAATTAGCGGTGAATTTAGTCATCATCGCGATTTCCCATTTCAAGTCGCGTTCGACCCCCTGTTGCAGGCGGTCTTTTCCCCCGTGTTGTTTGACCCCGAGCTTGGTGATACCCCTCTGGGAGATTTTGGTCCCGGTCAGGTAATCGGCGGTATCGAGAAAATCGACCGGTCATTGGCAACACTTGAGGCGGCACAGGTTTTCCGGGGCAGACTATGGGCTGATCAAGTACTCATTAGCGCTGACCTGGCGTGGGCGGGCATACATGGTGGCCCAGGGAATGACGAGCCGCCGCTGACGTCAAGCGATAAGAATTCCTGGGGGTACCGAACACAGATTGCTGCGAGTTACTCAGGCTTGTTTGGCGGTATCAATATCGTGCCGTATCTTGGCTTTGCCCATGACTTTGATGGCACAACTCCAGCCCCGCTTGGCACATTTCTGGAAGATCGAAAAACCGTGGTTCTGGGTCTGCGCGCAAGCTATATTAACCGCATCACCACGGAAATGCGCTATACCCGATTTACCGGTGGTGGGCGCGCGAACCAGCTAAGGGATCGCGACTATCTAAGATTCCAGGTGAGCTACTACTTGTGAAAGTCTTTTTCTTTAGTCTGTTGACGTTAACTGCAAGCGCGCTTTGCTACACCGCCGACATGCCCCTGACTGAAGCTCTGACGCCTGTGGGTGCGGAACGAGCGGGCAACACCGCCGGCACTATACCTGCCTGGACCGGTGGCTTGACTGAAGCACCGGATAGTTATCGCAAAGGGCTACATGAGACCGACCCTTTCCCGAGTGATGAGCCACTGTTTCAGATTAACGCAGGCAATGCTCAGCAGTATGCGCAGCACTTGAGTCCGGGACAGCGAGCGCTTCTGGCCAAGTATCCTGACACCTGGCACATGAACGTGTACCAAAGTCGGCGCAGCGCCTCCTATCCCGACTATGTTTACGATGCATTTTCTGCGAATGCAAAATCTGCACGTGTTCTGATGGAGGGCCGCGGCGGAGTTGAAGGCGCCAAAATCAGTTCACCGTTTCCCACACCGACCACTGGCGTAGAAGTTGTCTGGAACCACAACCTGCGCTTTCGCGGGCTTCGTGTAGCGCGCGCTGAAGGCACCGCCGCAGTAACGCGACGAGGTCGATACACATTATTACTGGCGCAGCAAGATTGGGGTTTCCCTTATAGTGTGCCCCACCCCACTCCCTTCACAAAGCGGTACCCAAATATACTGCTGGCAGTGAAATCCAAAGTAATCCAACCGGCCCTGCTGTCTGGTGACGGCACACTGGTGTTCGAAACTATTAACCAGACTGACGACCCGCGCAAGACATGGCTTTATCCGCGTTCCCTGCGACGTGTGCTGCGTGCCCCCCTGTTTGGTTACGAGATACCATCCAGTAACACCGATGGACTGCGCACCGTGGATGACTTTGGCCTCTACAACGGCCCCCCGGATCGCTACGAGTGGCAATTGAAAGGTAAACAAGAGCTTTACATACCGTACAATGCCTATCGCTTGCACGGCCCACGAATCAGTGACCGTGACATTGTGCGAACCGGACATATCAACCCCGACCACGCCCGTTACGAGCTGCACCGGGTATGGGTGGTAGAAGGCGTTTTGAAAGAAGATGCCCGCCATGCCTACGGTCGTCGCGTTTTTTACCTGGATGAAGACAGTTGGCAAATAGCAGTCGCCGAAAGCTACGACATCAGTGGAGAGCTGTGGCGAGTCAATGAGGCCCATGCCATTAACTACTATTCCGTACCCGTACTATGGTCCACGCTGGAGGTGTTTCACGACCTGCTAGCGGACCGTGTGTTGATAAACGGACTCGACAACCAGGCCAAAGCCTATGATTTTAGTAGCACAGCCGATCCACGCGAATTCAGCCCGAACGCCTTGATTTACTACCTACGCTAGTTGCTATTGAGAGTGCGCGCCATAGCAGGCATGATTACTGCCATGGAAAAAATACCCCACGCTATCGTAAACCCCATCCAGTCCCTGAATTTGCTATCCCATGCAGAAATACAAGGACTCACCAGTAGCCGCAGTGATTTATTCACCCTCTTCCGCCATTGCGCCCTGGCTATATTAAATACCGACAGCGACAAGGACGACGAGACACAAGTCTATGCGGACTACTCAGATTTCGATATTCGCCTGATACCCCAACCACGTGGCCTTAGGCTTGAATTGTTCAACGCACCGCCGCAGTCTTTTGTGGATGGCAAGATGATACGCGGCATACAGGAACACCTGTTTTCGGCACTACGGGATATCGTATACACAGATTTCAAAATCACTGCACCGCAAAGCCAATCGCCCACCTCTGCGCAAACGACTAACACCGTGTTCCGCATTCTGCGCAATGCCGGGGTTGTGCAACCCAACCAAACGCCTAAAATGGTGGTTTGCTGGGGTGGACATTCCATCCCTCGCCGGGAATATGACTACGCCAAGAATGTGGGCTATGAACTGGGCCTGCGCGGCCTGGACATCGTTACCGGTTGTGGCATCGGAGCGATGAAGGGGCCAATGAAAGGCGCCGCAGTCGGCCACGCCAAACAGCAGTTCAAGGATGGGCGCTATGTGGGGATTAGCGAACCCGGCATCATCGCCTCTGAATCGCCCAACGCCATAGTAAACGAGTTGGTGATCATGCCAGACATCGAAAAACGGCTGGAAGCATTTGTCAGGCTTGCCCACGCCATCATCGTGTTTCCTGGTGGCGTTGGTACGGTGGAAGAGATTCTCTACCTGCTGAGTATTCTTATGCATCCCGATAATGATGATGATACGCTGCCGCTGGTACTGGCTGGGCCTGAATCCTGTCGCGCGTACTTTGCAGAACTGGAGCGCTTTCTGACAGACTGCCTCGGTGAGTCGGTAACACGTTACTACCGTGTTATTATCGCGACCCCGGAAGACGTTGGGATAAGTATCAAAAGCGCTATAGCCGAAGTGCATGCTCGTCGTCGGCATACCCAGCAAGCCTATTACTTTAACTGGGAGCTACACATTTCGCCGGACCTGCAGCAGCCGTTTATTCCGACGCATGAGAATATGTCGGCGCTGGACCTGAGCGCCAATGTGCCCAGGCACAAACTGGCAAGCGCTCTGCGCTGTGCCTTTTCCGGCCTCGTAGCAGGCAATATCAAAGCCTTCGGTATTGAGCAAGTCCGAGCACATGGTCCTTACAGGCTAACCGGTGACGCCAATTACCTATCCAGTATGGATCGATTGCTGCAACTGTTGGTAAAAGAGGGACGAATGAAACTCGGTGAAGGTGAAAAGGAATACCAGCCCTGTTATCAACTGACAACTTGACTGATTGTGGTTAAGAAATAACGACAAAACACTGACTGACACAACAACTTTGGTTAGCTTGGGATCAGCTGACATCACCTTGAGAATTAACTATGACTGACTACATTCCCCCCTCCCTGGATTGGGTCCGCGAGCAAGTTGAACTGTATGAAAGTAGCGGCGGCACCGAGGGAAATACCCTGCTGGACACCGGTATGCCTTGTATTTTGGTGACCCACAAGGGCAATAAAACAGGCGGGATTCGCAAAATCCCGCTTATGCGTGTCGCTGTCGACGGCAATTACGTCTTGATCGGCTCGATGGGCGGGCAGCCAAAAAATCCCGTATGGGTCTACAACCTCAGGGCCAATCCAGACGTTCAGATACGTGATAAAACACAGGTATTCGATATGCGAGCCCGGGAAGTGACCGACGAACAGGAACGGGAAAAACTATGGGCGGCAGGCGCGGCCGCCTTCCCACCCTATGACGAGTATCAGGCGAAAACCACACGAAAAATTCCAGTGTTCATTGCGGAGCCACGCTGAAGGAGCAATGCAGAGCCTTGTGCGCAAACAGCCACCGTGCGACGGCTCAGTATCGCCAGGCGGCTATATAGCGACATGGACAAGCTAGAATAAAATTGCGTAGTCTATCGGTGTATTCGATAGCAAAACCCAATATTTCGTCCTATTTGTAAAAACGGGAAAAGCTTCTACATTTAGAGCAAGTAACAGACGAAAATGTACACCGTTTATCGCGAGATAGGTTGGGTCAAGACTATGAAGTAGCCGCCATGAAATGGCCTTATCATTGCCTATCAACGCTGACCAGCTACCCCTGTCGACAGCGTCACCCTTGCTCAAACGCCATAACCACCAGATGGAACCGTAGGACTGTTTATTCGACACGCCAAAACTTATCACTGGAAAACCCAAACAGGTCGGCTGGAACGTGGTTGAGCGAGCAGCAAGTGCTATGCTGCTTATGCAGAACCTGGCCGATAAATTTTGCCCCCTGGTGGCTTATGACTAAGCCAGCGGTGCTTGTGCTGGGCTAATGGGAAGAACCTTGAAGCGTACTGCTAAAATAAGCATTCTCAGCCTGCTCATTATAATAACAGGCTTGTTTGCATTCCTGTTGCCGGCGCATCTTCAAGTGCGCGAGGTGGAACCAACATTACCTTCTGAAGACGCCCTGCGCGCTGTACTCGGCGTTGATAATTCACCTGTACAGGTCAGTTTTATAACCACCTCCAGCCAAACCTACGCGGCCGGTACCCTCGGACATAACAGCGTCGTCGTTGAGTGGGCCAACGGTGACCTTGCGCTGATTGATACTGGCATGGATGAAGCCAGTGCGCTGGATTTCGGCGCTCTGATGGAAACCGTGATCGGTGCTGACAAGTTACAGATAAATGGAACCATTGCCCACTTGCTGGGTGAGGATATTACCCGTGTAAAGGCCGTAGCCTTTACCCACCTGCATATCGACCATGCGCAGGGTACCGCAGACTTCTGTAAGGCCAGGGGTGCAGGTGCCATGGTTTTGCAATCGACTTATCAGCGCACCATGCACAATTTCAACACCGACGAAGCGGCTGCGATAGTTGCAAACTCGTGCCTCGAACCAGAGGTTGTTGCGAGCGATGGACTAATAAGCTTTGAGCGTTTTCCAGGACTGGCCATGTACCCTCTGGGCGGGCACACACCTGGCTCCACGCTGTTTGTCGTTGCCTATGATGAAAGGTTGCTACTTTTTTCTGGCGACATCACTAATACTAAAGCTGATATTGTGGCTGATCGCGATAAAGGTTTTTTATACAGCTATCTGTTGGTGCCTGAAAATACCGCGCGCACGGCTAAATTGAGAAAATGGTTGCGCACTCTCGATCAAAAAGAAGACATTGAGGTTGTGGTATCGCATGACCTGGAAAATATGCAGGCCGTGCTAAAGCCGTTCCATAGCTCATAGCATTGCCGATCAACGACGGGGCTATTCAGTAGCTGCTGCTACGTCGTCCCATCCGGGAACACCTGACATATCAGGTAATTCGTGCGCTATTCCCTTGTGGCAGTCGATACAGGTTTTGTCGCCGCTCGCCAGTGAGGTAGAGTGTTGGTAAGACGCTCGCTTGGACTGCTTGGTGAAATCCATGTAATCAAAGTCGTGACAGTTTCGGCACTCCAGGGAATCATTGGCTTTAAGGCGAGCCCACTCATTTTGTGCCAGATGCAGGCGTTTTTCCAAAAACTTTTCGCGCGTGTTGATGGTGCCAAAAATCTTGCCCCATACTTCCTTTGACGCCTGCATTTTCCGGGCAATTTTATCAGTCCATTCATGGGGCACGTGACAATCCGAACACTTGGCACGCACACCAGAGCGGTTGCTAAAGTGAATTGTGTACTGTAATTCCTCGTAAACGTTTTCACGCATTTCGTGGCAGCCAGTACAGAAAGCTTCGGTATTGGTAAACTCCATGGCGGTATTGAAGCCGCCCCAAAAGATGAGTCCCATCGCGAACCCACCCAGAGTCAGAAAACCCAGGCTGAAATGCTTGCTGGGCGAACTTGCAGTCGTCCAGTATTTCTTAATCTTTTCAAACACGGTGAGTCTCCCGACGCTATTTTTCTTCACTCAGTAACTGATCAATATCCTTGAAGTCGCTGCCTACCAGCGAGGGAGCATTGGTCTGCACCACATGGCACTGCTGACAAAAATAACGCCGCGGCGACACATCCGCCAGGAAGTTACCATCCCTATCCATGTAATGAGTGACACTTACCATCGGCGCCTGGCTCTGACCCGTTTGCTTGCGACTATGGCAGGAAAGACACTTATTGGAATTAAGGTCAACCCGGTAATCGCGTACCGTATGGGGAATTGTCGGTGGCTGCATAGGATAATTTCGCACTCGCTTGATATCCTTATTTTCCACTTCGGCAATTTTTGGCGGCTGCACCTCTTCATTAATAGGCCCACCTCGTAGTGTTGCGATATTGTCACTCGCCAACACCAGAGATGCGAGCAGTAACAGGGGTACAAAAATCATGGCAGAATTTTTCATGGCTGTACTCCTAGGCTTTGATCACTTTCACGGCGCATTTTTTGTAGTCAGTTTCCTTGGATAACGGATCAGTAGCATCCAGGGTAACTTTGTTGATCAACTGACTGGCATCAAACCATGGCACGAACACCAGTCCCTCGGGAACACGGTTACGTCCCCGTGTTTCCAGGCGGGTTCGAATCTCCCCTCGGCGCGACTGCACCAGCACCTCGTCGCCACGGCGCAATTTACGTTCCTTGGCATCCTTGGGGTGCATAAAACACACCGCGTTGGGAAACGCGCTGTTAAGTTCGGGGACACGCTGTGTCATCGAGCCAGAGTGCCAATGTTCCAGCACGCGCCCGGTGGATAACCACAAATTATAGTCTTCATCTGGCGACTCAGCGGCGGGCTCATAAGGCAAGGCGAAAATAACTGCCTTGCCATCGGGCTTACCATAAAAATCCCAGCCACTCCCCTTTTTGACATAGGGGTCCGATCCTTCCTTAAAACGCCACAGGGTTTCTTTACCATCTACCACCGGCCAGCGTAAACCGCGGACTTTATGATAGGTATCAAAATCAGCCAGGTCATGCGCGTGGCCGCGGCCAAAACTGGCGTATTCTTCAAACAGGCCTTTTTGCAGGTAAAAACCAAAGTCCGTCGACTCTGTGTTGCTGTAGTCCTCATCCAGGTGAGTCAGGGGATACTTATCAACATTACCATTGCGATAAAGCACCTCATACAGGGTCTTGCCTTTATATTCAGGGCTCGCATCGAGTATCTCCGCTGGCCACACTTCATCGGTAGTGAAGCGTTTGGAAAATTCCACCAGCTGCCACAAGTCAGATTTTGATTCCCCAGGTGCATCCACCATCTGATGCCAGAACTGCGTACGGCGCTCCGCGTTGCCATAGGCACCCTCCTTCTCTACCCACATGGCTGTAGGCAAAATGAGGTCTGCGGCCTGGGCGGTTACCGTAGGATAGGCTTCGGACACGACAATAAAGTTTTCCGGATTGCGATAGCCAGGTAAAGTCTCCTCATTGAGGTTGGCCGCTGCTTGTACATTATTGTTGACCTGCACCCAGTAGGCATTGATATCTCCATCTTTGAGCTTACGGTTCTGCAGAACCGCGTGTGCCCCAATCCAGCCGGGAACGACACCTTCGGGTAGCTTCCACAGATCTTCAGCGATCTTGCGATGCTCTGGATTGTTAACCACCATATCCGCTGGCAAGCGATGCGAAAATGTACCTACCTCACGCGCAGTACCGCAGGCTGAAGGTTGGCCAGTCAATGAAAAAGGGCTGTTGCCGGGCTCGGATATCTTCCCGGTAAGCAAGTGAATGTTGTACACCAGGTTATTCGCCCAGACACCGCGGGTGTGCTGGTTGAAGCCCATAGTCCACAGTGACATAACCTTGATGTTGGGGTCAGCATAAATTTTAGCGAGGCTCTCCAGCTGTGCTTCTGAGACTCCGGATAGCTCGGATACGTATTTCGCATCGTAGCGAGCAACATACTTGGCATACTCTTCGAATGACATCGGACTGGAGTCACCCGCGTTGGCAACATTCTTCGCGCTTTTCTCCAGTGGATGTTCGGGGCGCAAACCATAGCCGATATCATCAACGCCGAGGCGAAAATTAACGTGCTTGCCAACAAAGTCCTCGTTTACGGAACCGCTTTGGATTATATAATTAGCTATGTAGTTGAGAATTGCGAGATCGGTCTGGGGCGTGAACACCACCGGGATATCCGCGAGTTCGAAGGTGCGATGCTCAAACGTTGATAGTACGGCCACCTTCACATGGGGATTACTCAGACGCCGATCGGTAATGCGTGTCCACAGGATAGGGTGCATTTCCGCCATATTGGAACCCCAGAGCACAAAGGCATCAGCATGCTCCATGTCATCGTAGCAGCCCATTGGTTCATCGATACCAAAGGTGCGCATGAACCCACCAACAGCGGAAGCCATACAATGACGGGCATTAGGATCTATATTGTTGGAGCGAAAACCCGCCTTCATTAATTTTGCGGCGGCATACCCTTCCCATACGGTCCACTGGCCTGACCCAAACATACCGACGGCCTCGGGCCCCTTCTCTTTTAACGCTTTTTTGAACTTTTCTTCCATGATGTCAAAAGCTTCGTCCCAGGACACGGGCTCGAAATCACCATTTTTATCGTATTTACCATCTGTTTTGCGCAGTAACGGCTGGGTCAGACGATCACTACCATACAAAATTTTGGACAGGAAATAACCCTTAACACAACTAAGCCCCTTATTCACCGGCGAGTTAATATCTCCGTGCGTAGCCACGATACGGTTGTCGCGTGTAGCAACATTAACGCTGCAACCGGTTCCGCAGAAACGACACGCCGCCTTGGACCAGGTCAACTGTGTCTTATCCTTGTCTGTTACCAGGTTGGCTGCCGTAGAAGCGGGCGCAAACCCCGCCACAGCTGTAGCGGTTGCAACCGCGTTAGCTTTAATAAAATCCCTGCGTGTTGGTTTCATCGACTTTCCTCTTTAACCGTTCTACTCAGCATGATGGTAAACCATGCTGGTGTTTACTACACCTTTGATTAACTCGATGGTGGTAATGGTTTCCACCAGCGCCTTATCTGTTTCCAACTCAAGCAAGGCCACGAACTTGCCGCAGGCATCGTCGCCATGAATCTCTACTCCGGGTAAAGCGGCAACGGTAGCCATAATGTCCTGCAATCGATCAGGAAGGCAGCGCACCACAAAACTACTGATATGGAATTGTTCTGATACTTCAGTGGTCAAATTTCAGTCCTCGTACGTGTGCCGGTAGCCTTGGCGTCAATGGTAATGGCATTGGTGGGACAGGGCTGAAGGCAGGCGCCACAACCCGTGCAATCATCCAGTCTGACCTGTGGTTTTGGCACTGCACCGGCGACTAGTGGGAAACGGATCGCCCGCGGCTCACAGGCATCTTCACAGCTGCGACACATGACCGACATCTCAGTCAGGCACTGCTTACCCACCACCGCTTTGTAGGTCCAGGGTACCTGCTCTGACAGGGATTTATAAAACAGCCCTGCCTCACATTGACTGGCACATTCACCACAAAAAGTGCATTCGCCCAAGCTAAAATCCACAACAGGAAAGCCACCGTCACCTGCGCCAATAATATGCTCCGGACACAATGCAGTGCAGTTGCCACAGCGAGTGCAATCGTCGACGAATGATAAGGGGCTTGACAGCCATGGAGGCCGGAGCTCGGTCGTATCACGGCGGCCTCGAAGAAACCGGCGCCGGGAGGTGTCCAGTTGCACAGCGACCCTACAAGCCCGTTCCGGGGGGGCCCATTATAAGCTGGGATATCCACACGGTAAATCCATACCCGCCAACCACCGCTATGGCCATAACGGGAGCAAGAAACACCGCAAGAAGAACGAATGTAGTGCGCTCGACCGACTTCTCGTTTTGATCCTCAGTCACTTTATATCCCCCGGCCTGATCTGTTATTTTTCATACAGATATTGTAGCCCAGTTTTTGGGCTTCATGTTGCCAGGAAAGCAAAAAACCTGCCCCCTTGGCCGAACTGGCAAACAGATCCATGACTGCTTACAACTTATTGTGCCTTTCAACCTCATGGTGAGTAGCACTTACGCTGTCAGTACCCTACTATTCGCTCTACCACATGGCTAGTGTCACCCAGTAATATCCCCCGCTGAACAAACACTAGCGCGTTTAGGCATATAGCGCTGTGAAAACAACCCGGGAGTTAGCAGTGTATGGAATTCAGTCGAGCCAGCCAACGTATGACCCTGGACACTTCAATGCTTTGGGGCGTTCATGACAAAGCCTGCGCACGAAAGAAGGCAGGTGAAGACATCATCCTTTTTTCTATTGGCGACCCGGACCTGCCCACACTGGACTTTATCGTAGATCACGCAGTGACCAGCCTGAAAGCCGGGCGCACACATTACTCTCCGGGCGCGGGGGAAATAGAACTGCGCCAGGCCATTGCCGACATTGAAAGCGGAGCCAGCGGCAAGGCGACCAGCATTGACCAGATAGTCGTCCATCCCGGCGGTACCAACGCAATTTATACGACGCTGTCATGCTTTCTTAATGAAGGCGATGACATCATTATCCCCTCCCCCATGTATGTAGGCTATCAGGGGCTACTGGGGGCGATAGGCGCCAATGTGATAGACGTGCCTTTGGATACCACTAACAATTTTGCTCTTGATGTAGAGGCAGTGAAACAGGCATTCACCGAAAACACTCGAGTGCTTTTTCTCAATACGCCAGGCAACCCAGGGGGCAACATTATTCCTGAGGAGCAATTACGAGACCTTGCGGCTTTTTGCCTGGAGCACAATGCCTGGATTGTCTGCGACGAGGTCTACTCAATGATTACCTTTGGCCAGCGCCACGTCTCCCTGCTCAAGGCCGCTGCAACACTGGAGAATGTCGTTGTCATTGATGCGCTGTCCAAGTCCCACGCTATGACGGGTTGGCGCATGGGGTGGACCGTGTCTTCCCAGAGTACTGCGCAGCACCTGTTAAATTTCGCATCGGGCACTATATTCGGCTGCTGCCAATTCGTGCAGGACGCGGCCGCCTTTGCCCTGAATAATGATGAAGAGTACACACGATCAATCGCCGATGAATATCGGATTCGCCGTAATTACGCCCTGGAACGTATCGCTCAAATTCCTGCCCTGAGCGCCAATACACCCCAGGCAGCGATGTTTGTGATGATGAATATCGAGAAAATTGAACCAGATGGCGTCGCTTTTGCCCAAGGCTTACTGGAGCACAGCGGTGTTTCGGTACTACCGGGAATCGCTTTTGGTGAGCTTACTCGTCACTTCGTACGCCTGTCCCTGACTCACCCTGTACATATTATGAGCAAGGCATTTGATCGCATCGAACGCTATGTAGCAACGCTGGGATAGGAAAATACAATGGCAACCTGCGGTGAAGTGCTGGTAAGGATACTCGAATCATATGGCGTAGATACCGTGTTTGGCATACCTGGAGTGCATACGATAGAGCTGTACCGGGGTTTACCGGAGACGAAAATACGACATATCACTCCGCGCCATGAGCAAGGTGCTGGCTTTATGGCAGACGGTTATGCCCGAGTGACCGGCAAACCCGGCGTGTGCCTCATTATTACCGGTCCCGGCATGACCAACATTGCAACAGCAATGGGACAGGCGCTGGCCGATTCTATTCCCATGCTGGTTATATCCTCGGTTAGCCGCAGCCATCAACTGGGACTTGGCGAGGGGCGTTTGCATGAAATGCCTAACCAACGCAGCACTATAAGTGGTGTGTCTGTAATCAGTCACACGCTGATGCGGGCACAAGAACTGCCGCAGATTCTGGCCAGAGCGTTTGCGGTATTTACCAGCGAACGGCCCGGCCCGGTGCACATAGAAATCCCTCTTGATGTCATTACCTCCAGCGGTGATCACCTGGACCAGGCACCCTACTCCCTGCCCAGTCCTCCTGGCCCGGATCCGGAATCGGTAGCCAACGCTGCCCGGTTGCTGGCCCAGGCCAAGCGCCCTCTGCTGGCTATCGGTGGCGGATGTATCAATGCAGCTTCGCAAGTGATCGCTCTGGCCGAGAGAATCGGATCTCCGGTAGTAAACACCGTGAATGCCAAAGGTGTCGTCCCCTATAGCCATCCGCTGGCTGTTGGAGGCTCGGGATCCTGCGCGGAAATCCGTAAGGAGTTCGAGCAAGCTGATGTCGTAGTGGCTATCGGCACTGAATTTTCTGAGACCGACTACGATTTTTTCTTTGTCGGGCCCGTTACTGTCGGTGGAACTTTGATTCGCATCGATATTGACCCACGCCAACTAACTCGCAATATAAAGCCCGATATCGCCATTACCAGTGATGCCAAACTGGCGCTGGAGGCGATTTATGAGCAGTTACAACAAGAGCCATGCGTCGCTGCAGATGGCGACGCGCGCGCAGCGGTTTTGCGCTCTTCATTGTCACGCCAGCGTGACAAGAAATACGCCGCTTTTTTCACTGCCATTCGCGAAGCGCTGCCTGACGTGACTATCGTCGGGGATTCAACCCAGCCCACCTACTATGCCTGGCTCAATTATGAGACAGAGCAGGCTCGCCGCTATTTCCACTCGGCCAGTGGCTTCGGCACACTCGGTTATGCCATCCCGGCTGCAGTGGGTGCCAAAATAGGCTGCCCCAACTCCCCGGTGATTGGTTTAATAGGCGATGGCGCTTCGCAGTTTACGATTGGAGAATTGGCCAGCGCTGTCGAGGCGCAGGTTCCCGTCATCTTTTTACTATGGAATAACAGCGGCTACGGTGAGATCAAACGGTTCATGGCGGAAGGCAACATCTCTCCGATTGGCGTGGACATTTACACACCGGATTTTGTAGGGCTGGGGCGCGCATTGGGTTGTGCCGTCGCTAGCGCTGGTGACACTGGTTCGCTACAAGAAGAATTAATCGCAGCGAACAACAGGAATATGCCAACCTTGATTGAGGTGATACAGGATAACTTCGTCGATGGCTACCCGATGGGAAGTGAGGGATAACAGCATGGATAACAAATTTAACCAGCCGCTCAGTGGCAACCAGATGCCGCGCTTTGCCGGACATGCCTCTATGTTCCGTTTACCCACCCAGGCCACGGCTGAGGGACTTGATATTGCCCTGGTAGGTGTGCCACTGGACATTGGCACCAGCAATCGTGGCGGCAGCCGCTTCGGACCCCGTGAAATTCGTTGTGAATCAGTTATGGTCCGCCCCTATGGCATGTACACACAGGCAGCACCCTTTGACTCCTTCCAGATAGCCGACATTGGCGATGTCCCTGTCAATACGTTCAACCTGTTGAAATCCATCGATATCATCGAGAATTTTTTTGATGAGGTGCTGGTTCACGGTGCTAAAACCGTTGCCATGGGCGGGGACCACACAGTGGCATTGCCGATACTTCGCGCTGTGGCAAAACAATACGGTCCTGTAGCCCTTATTCATGTTGACGCTCACTCCGACACCAATGACAGCATGTTCGGTGAAAAAATAACCCACGGAACTATTTTTCGGCGGGCCGTGGAGGAACAACTGGTCAACCCACAGAAAATGTTCCAGATAGGCTTACGCACAACGGGTTACGCGGCAGAAGATTTTGACTGGGCCCGAGATCGGGGTGCGAGAGTGATTCCCGCAGAAGAATGCTGGCACAAATCCCTGACGCCGTTGATGGCGGAAATACGCGATTCAATAGGGCCTGATACTCCGGTGTATCTGACATTCGATATCGATGGCCTGGATCCTTCAGTGGCACCGGGCACTGGCACGCCCGAACCAGGAGGACTAAGCAGTATTCAAGGTATTGAAATTATTCGCGGCTGCTGGGGACTGAATATGATCGGCGCAGATCTGGTTGAGGTGTCACCGCCTTATGATACAAGCGGCAACACATCCCTGCTGGCGGC
>JBALVO010000080.1:5080-16864 GCA_036961445.1 Halioglobus sp. | reverse complement strand
CCACCACCTCACCTACCCCCTGCAGAACCTGTAGTTCCTTGTGCCGCGAATTGCTCACCGCGCGAGACAGGGGCTGCAGTTGCAGGGGCATCTTGAGTTCAGCCCGGAACATTGGATCGTCGGCCGCAATTTCATGGCTATTGTCCAGCCAACGGTGACTTTCCTGTGCGCTCAGTAACATCGGCATACGATGGTGCCAGGGTTCAAATTGCGGCGCCGCTGCAGTGGTGACCAGGGTGCAGGACAGCAAAGGCTCTGCGCCGCCCTCCCAGACATCCCAGAGAGCGGCGACTGCCAGTGCGTGCTGCTCATTGGTAATGAGCCAGGGTTGTTTCACGCCATCTTCGGGTCGCCACTCGATGAAACTACTCATGGGCACTACACCGCGCTGACTCTTGAAGGGATGGCGGAACGCGCGACTGGAGGCCAATGTCTCACTGCGGGCATTGAACATGGAATACTTCTGGTCCACCTCTTTAGCCCAGGATGGCGTCAGCCACCAGCGGGCAGGGCCAACCACTTTGCCGAGTCCCAGTTCGCGTACCAGAGGCACCTGTTCCGTAGGCGCCAGGTTAACCCCCCCGGGCAATTGCAGGTCTATGCCCAGATCCTGCAGCAACTGCCGCAGCCCGGGGTTGTCGATAACATTAAAGCGTCCACACATTGCCGTACTGTGCCTAAAACCGGCCCGTCAGGCAATAACAGGTCTGCCATAGTAAACCCGCCAACCCTTGTCCCAAAAGGCGGCAGGCTTTGCTTGCCTGTATTGCGCAGCCGGTAGTAACCTGTGGCCCGCTTTCTCCGGGAGATACCTATGAGTAATAAACCCCTGGCACCGGCCATTGATGGCTGGCACACCATGGACGCCAAGCCCCATTTAATTGGCACCCAGTGCAAAGACTGTGGCACCTACTTTTTCCCCAAGCAGAGCCAGTATTGCAAAAACCCGGGCTGTGACAGCACCGACTTCAGGGAAGTGGAACTCAGCAGAACCGGTCATATCTGGAGTTATACCAACGCCTGCTACCAACCACCGCTGCCGTTTGTGGCGGCCGATCCCTTTGCGCCCTACGCCATCGCCGCCGTGCAACTGGAAGAGGAACAGATGATGGTGTTAGGCCAGGTAGTCGAGGGTGTCAGCGTTGCCGACCTGAAGGTGGGAATGCCTATGGAGTTGGTACTTGAACCCCTGCATGAGACAGATGACGACATCAAGGTCACCTGGAAGTGGCAACCCCTGGCGCAATAAGTGCCGACTGACTCTGGAGCAAAACACTATGTCCAATGAAATCGCCATACTTGGCGCCGGCATGCACCCCTGGGGCAAATGGGGTCATAACTTTGTGCAATACGGCGTCGCTGCGGCACGCGAGGCCCTGGCCGATGCCGGCGTACCCTGGCAAGACATCAGTTTTGTATCCGGCGGCGCCACTGTGCGATGCGGTTACCCGGGCTATGTGGCCGGTGCCACTTTTGCCCAGGCACTGGGTTGGCAGGGTGCGGAGGTTAATACCTCGTATGCGGCTTGCGCCTCCGGATCCCAGGCGTTGGCGGCTGCGCGCAACAAAATACTGGCAGGAGAATGCGAGGTAGCGCTGGTAGTGGGAGCGGACACCACCCCAAAAGGCTTTCTCGCCCCTGCCGGAGGCTATAGGCCGGAAGACCCTGACTGGGTGCGCTTCTACCTGGGCATCACCAATCCCACGTATTTCGCCCTGTATGCCAGGCGTCGCATGGATCTTTACGGTGATACGCTGGAAGATTTTGCCGCGGTCAAGGTCAAGAATGCACGCATAGGCAGCAAAAATCCCCGCGCACGCTACCGCAAATGTTTTACCGCGGAAGATGTTGCCGCCTCAGCTATGGTGGCCGACCCCCTGCGCCTGATGGATATCTGCGCCACCAGTGATGGCGGTGCCGCGTTAATCGTTTCCAGCCTGGAGTACGCACGCAAAATCGGCAAGGCTGACGCACCTCGGGTGGCGGCCATTTCTACCGTCACCCCCACATTCGCCAGTTCCGTGGTGGAAATGCCTGATATCGCCACGGATTCAGCGGCAGCCGCGGGTGTGGATGCTCATGCCTATCGCTCAACACTGCCATTAAAGGCCTATGAAGAAGCCGGCCTTGGTCCGGAAGATATAGATCTTGCCGAAGTGTACGATCTGTCCACCGCGCTGGAGCTGGACTGGATAGAAGATCTGTGCCTGGCTCCGCGGGGTGAAGCGGCGGCTCTGCTGCGAGCTGGCGATACCGCATTGGGCGGGAAAATTCCGGTCAATGTTTCCGGCGGGCTGGCCTGCTTCGGCGAGGCGGTACCCGCCCAGGCCCTGGCCCAGGTCTGTGAACTCACCTGGCAACTGCGCGGTGAAGCGGGTGATCGGCAGGTACAGGGTGCCCGGGTAGGCATTACTGCTAACCAGGGACTGTTCGGTCACGGCAGTTCGGTTATCGTTAAACGTTAAACGTTAAACGAATTCTCGCCCAGCTCAGGGCTCGCGCACCGAAGCCAGCTGCAAATAGGCTATCAAGTCAGCGCGACGCTGAGGGTCGGGAATGCCCAGGCTCATCATGCTGGAAGCGGGAAACATGGCCATCGGGTTTTCCAGCCATGCGTACATCAGTTGTGGCGTCCAGACAAACTGGGCCGCCGCAAACCCTGGCGAATAATAGGCGAAATCGCTCTGCTTACCCGCCACCTTGCCGAAAATACGATGTAAATTCGGGCCATTGTTATGCCCCATAAACTGCTGCGGATAATGGCAGGTGCGACAAGGGCCGAATGCCAGACGCCCGCGCTCGGCGTCACCGCTGGGCACAGGTGTTGCTATTGCCAATGCTTCCAGCACTGGTATCTCCAGCACCACCGCTGGCTCTGTATTTGGATCTGGAGCCTGCTGCGCAACAATACTGTCGGAACAGACCATTAGCCAGGCCATCAACAGAGAACAGAACTGTGGCCGCTTCATGCCGCAGTCTCCGCCGCCAGCGCCGCAGCGCGACCGGCGCGCCGACCGAAAAAAGTACAGTCCCCCACCGACAGACCACTGGCGATATAAGGCGCTGTAGGTAATCCGGCGGTGGTGCGACCGGCCGCATAAAGCCCGGGAATAATATCCGAGAAACTGTTTAGCACCTGGCCATCAACGGTGGTGTTAAGGCCGCCAAACGTATGCGCAGGGAAAAATGCGCGCTCCACGCTCAGGTCCCAGGCAGTGTAGGGCGGGCCCTGCAGTGGCCGCAGGTAGGCGCGGCTTTTGCGAAACATTGGATCCTCACCGTTGGCGGCGTAGCGATTGTAGTAGGCAACAGTGTGCTGCAAGGCGCCCCGGGGGAAAGCCAGTTGCGCAGCAATGTCACCAATAGTATTACTCTGGGCCACTGGTAAAAAGTTGTCCTGGTGTGACGCGTAAGCGCTGCGTTGATCCGTAATCAACCAGGCGCGTCCCTGCTGGTGGTAGGCAATAGCATCCCCTAACACACCGTGATAGGACTCTTCGGAGATAAAGCGTTGCCCCGATGAATTGACTACGATACCCGACAGTACATTCTCCGGAGGATAAATCGGCGCGATAGCAAAGCCCTGGTGCATACGCAGCGCCGCTGCGCCGGCGGCGATGCCCATATTGATACCCGCGCCCAGGTCACCAGCGTTACCCCAGGGTACCGAGCAATCATACAAGTCCGGGGCGTACTGCCGCAGCATCTCCCGATTGTGGATAAAGCCACCACAAGCCAGCACTACGCCGCGATTAACGGCGATAGAGCGGCGCTCACCCTCGATGGTAACCAGCGCACCGACAATACGTCCGTCGCTAGCCACCACCAGGCGCTCGGCGCTGACGCCGGTGCGCAGGCTTACCCCAACAGCCTCAGCCCTGGACAACAATACCTGCATCAAGCGGCGTCCGCCGTTCATCCCCATTACGCCCGGCACATGTCCTCGCGGGGTTGGCCTTGCCAGATCCCGCGCGGGCCAGGCCTGCTCCGTACCAGAAAAATACAGAGACTCATCTCCCATGGGTAAGCCCTTGGCCGGGGAGAACGTGTTGTTGTAGGGCACGCCCAGTTTCACCAACCAGTCAAAATGGGCCGCACTGCCCTCACAATACAGCTGTATCTTATCCAGCGGAGGATGCTTGGCGCCGGCGCCGGCAATAAAGCGATACATGTCCTCAACACTGTCTTGTATCTTGAGGCTCTGCTGCAGTGCTGTGCCGCCACCGGCATAGACCACGCCACCCGACATCGCCGAGGAACCACCCAGGCGCGACAGGGACTCGATCAGTAAAACCCCCGCGCCCCCCTGGCGCGCTTCAATCGCCGCACTCACTCCCGCGGAACCAGAGCCGGCGACCAGCACGTCGGTGGTGATATCCCATGATTTAACCGCGGATAGCGGCAGCGCTGCGGCACCTGCAGCCAAGGTCGCAGCAGCCGTAGCGCCCAGACCTGTGAGCAGACCGCGACGGCTTATGCCTGGCGTATCCGGATTGTCTTTCACTCGCATTTTCCCTTCACCGGGCTAACTCTGCCGGACATAGTCCAATTGACCGTTCACCATATAGGTGCGATGACGTGGACCATCAGCGTGCAGGTTCTCATCAGCGTAACCCGCATCGCCTGCATACAAAAAGCAAATGCCATCCTGGACAAACACCATGCGCGGCGCGTACATGATTGCCTCGCGCGCGCCGATCCTTTCCCTGGCCTCGTCGCAGGTGCCACAATCGGCGATATCCACCAGGCTCACATAAGTGGGAGGCATTAAGCGAAAGGGGTGCTCCTCATCGGCCTGTTCGGCGAAGGCAATATGGGGTTTGACCCAGCGATGATGGGCAATCTCTCCGCCGTCGACAGTGACTTCCTGTCCATCATTCAATACTGTCAGGAAAAACCAGGTGGCGAAGCGCTTTTTTGCACCTTCCGGCGTGGTCCAGTGAGACAGGTACACCAGTTGCTCTGCACTAACTTCCAGCCCCGCCTCCTCTTTGGTTTCGCGTATAGCGGCATTCAGGGCAGCGGCATAACTATCCCGGTCAGCAGGATAATCGTTTTCGTCCACCTTGCCGCCGGGAAAGACCCACATGCCGCCCATGTGCTTCACCGCCTTGTTGCGCTGCACTAACAGCGCCTCCAGTCCATCGTCACCATCGCGCACCAGCACCACCGTGGCCGCGGGGAGCACGGGTTCCAGGGTATCGCCTAATTCCAGCATGAAGTATCTCTTAACAAGACCAAAGTATCCTCACAGGCTAGCCGCGCCTGCACCGAACAGCAACCGCGCGAAAACATTGCCAGCAATTGCGCCGTAACGGGACTCAAGGAAAGAACCGGCTGATGGTATCAATGACGCAAGCAGGCCGATCACTGCCTTGAATCTCAATGGTCATGCGCACCACTATTTGCACACCGCCTTTGACTTCCTGTGCACTAATCACCTCGCCACCGCCACGAACCTGGCTACCCACTGGCACTGCCGCCGGGAAACGCACTTTTTCACAACCATAATTGACGCCCATGGAAATGTTATTGACTTGCATTATCTGTGGCAGGAACAAGTTGGCCAGAGACAAGGTGAGATAGCCGTGCGCTATCGTTTTGCCAAAGGGGCCGTCTGCGGCGCGCTGTGGATCCACATGAATCCACTGATGGTCTCCGGTCGCATCGGCAAAAAGGTCAATGCGCTGCTGGTCAATTTCCAGCCAATCGCTGTAACCCAGGTGTTGCCCCACAGCGGCCAACAAGTCGGCCGGAGTCTCAAAAGTAGTCGTCATTGCTGTTCCTGTACAAAGCCCAGAGAAGACCGGACTATATCATTGGCAGGCACTGCGCAGCAGCCGCAGTGGTGCAACAATCTTGCAAACCTCGCCCTGATGGATATAGTACCTGCGTTAATGGAACCGAACAGGAAGTAACTGATGGAAAATCTGGATATCGATGGACTTATAAACACCTACGTCATTCCCTGGGGTATCAAAATTGTCCTCGCGCTGGTCATATTCTATATCGGGCGCCTGGTGGTAGGAACTGTAGTGGGTATCCTGCAAAAAATTCTGCGCGCCCGCGGCATGGACGAAATCCTGGTGAGCTTCCTCAGCTCCATTATCCGCTGGGTGCTACTGTTGTTTGTTATCATCGCTGCGCTTAGCCAGCTGGGCATCAATACCACCTCACTAGTCGCACTGCTGGGCGCCGCCGGCCTGGCCATTGGTCTGTCCTTGCAAAGCTCCCTGTCGAACTTTGCCTCTGGCGTCATGCTGATTATTTTCCGCCCCTTCACCAAGGGTGATTTTGTCGAGGCTGGCGGTGCCACCGGTGTCATCGACAACATCAGTATTTTCACCACCACGATGACCACTCCCGACAACAAGGAAATTATTGTTCCCAATGGTGCCATCCTGGGCAACAACATCACCAATTACTCCGCCCGCGACACCCGTCGGGTAGACATGGTATTTGGTATCTCCTATGACGACGATATACGCAAGGCCAAGGCCTTGCTGGAGGAAATCATTGCTGCGGATGACCGGGTTTTGGCGGAGCCAGCTCCAGTAATCGCCCTGGGTGAACTGGCCGACTCCAGCGTCAACTTCCTGGTACGCCCCTGGGCCAAGTCAGAAGATTACTGGGCTGTGAAGTGGGACACCACGGAAACGGTTAAACTCAAGTTTGATGAAGCCGGTCTCAGCATCCCCTATCCGCAAATGGACGTACACGTAAACAAGACCGAATAGCCACACTATACCCGGGAGCAGTCATTGCTCCCTTTTACTGTAGCGACCCACCACTCCCGCTGGCAGCATCTCAATGGACCGCCCTAGCGCAGGGCGCGCTATCGTGTACTGCCCTTTCATTACAAGTATTTCACACTCTGGTGACACCGCAATGTGGTATAAATGGCGCTGGAATTTGACCATCTTCGATCCTGCGACACGCCGTTGTAGTATCGATGGTGAACGCCTACAGACACAAATTGGTAGCGACAGTGGCCTCCAGAAATAAACAACTTCTTCTATCCTTTGCCATGTTGGCCGGCGCCAGCGCCATCACCCTGCTGCTATACATGACTCGACCTGCAACAGAGATCCAGGAACCGGTGTCTACAGCGGTCTCGATAGACGTGGCAGAAGCGGTCAAAGAGAACCTGCGAATCCAGGTTCAGGCGCAGGGAACCGTTACGCCACTGCGCGAAACATCCATCCTGGCAGAAGTCCAGGGACGGATAGTGGAAGTAGACGCGGGCTTTAATGTCGGCGGTTTCGTCTCCAAGGATGACGTTCTGTTGCGCATAGACCCAAGGGATTACCAGACCAACCTGCTGCGCGCACAGGCCGCCGTAGAATCAGCAGAGAGTATCCTCGCCCAGGAAAAAGGGCGTGCAAAAGTCGCACTGCGGGAGTGGAAAAATCTACCCAAGGACAGTCAGCGCAGCCAGGAGGCAAAAGAACTGTATCTGCGCCAACCACAGCTGGAACTCGCCCAGGCGCAGTTACTGGCCGCTCGCGCTGATCTCGACACTGCCCGGGACAATCTGGAGCGCACTATCATTCGAGCGCCTTATGACGCACTTATCCGCGCCAAGCATAGCGAGCTGGGGCAGTTTGTCGCTGGCGGTAGCGCATTAGCGGATATTTTTTCAGTGGAATCGGCTGAAGTCCGCCTGCCTATTCCCCAAAGCAAGCTGGCGTACCTGGACCTGCCTGGACTGAAGGGATACGACAGCGGCTCTCCCATAGACCTTTACACTGACGTAAGCGGTGAGATAAAGCACTGGAGTGCACATCTGCATCGCACCGAAGGCGTCTTTGACGAACGTTCACGCGTACTGTTCACAGTGGCAAGAATCGAAGATCCCTATGGCTTGCACCATCCGGAGAAAGAGCCGCTGCGTGTTGGCACCTTCGTTAATGCCAATATTGAAGGCCGCGAATTTGCGGGCTTAATTACCCTGCCCCGCCATGTACTGCGCGCGGGTAACTTTATCTGGGTGGTGGACGAGAGTATGCATCTGCGCAATCGCAAGGTAACCCTATTACGCGCCGGCGGCGACCTTCTTTACATCAGCGCGGGCCTGGATGATGGTGAGTTGGTCTCGCTTACCAGCCTGGACAATTCATTTGATGGCGCCAAAGTACACATCCAGTCCAAAACGCCCAGCAATCTGCTGCATAAACGTGGTGAACCCGCGGCCAAGATCAATGCTCAATCAGATAACGCCACCGCTGCGGTAGAACCTGCCGCGGCAGCTGCTGCGGCCGAGACGTGAGCTCTGTAACAGCTAACCCGCTACCGGACCCGCCACATAAGCGGGGCATTATTGCCTGGTTTGCGCACAATCCGGTGGCCGCCAATCTGCTGATGCTGATCATCATGGCAGTGGGACTGGGCTCTGCATTTAACATTCAACGAGCTATGTTTCCCGCCTTCGATATCGAGCTTATTTTTATCAATGCGCCCTACCCCGGAGCCGCTCCGGAAGAAGTTGAGCAGGGCGTCGTGCTCAAGATAGAAGAAGCGATCAACGACGTGGACGGTATCAAGCGCATAGAATCTGATGCCTATGAGTCCTTTGCACGCATTATGATCGAACCCCACGAGGGTACCGATCTGGCCAAATTGCTGGACGACGTACAGAACCGGATCGACGCCATCGCGCACTTTCCCGAAGAAGCCGAAAAACCCATTGTCAGCCAACCCGAGCTATTATTTCCTGCACTGACACTGCAGATAGCAGGCAATATTGACGAGCGCAGCATGAAATCCCTGGCGGACGATATGCGTCGCGAGCTGCTGACCTACGCGCAGATCTCAGCCGCAGCGGTGGTGGGTTCCCGGGACTACGAGATTGGCATCGAAATTTCCGAGCAACTGCTGCGTGAGTACCATCTCACGCTGGGCGATGTTGCAAATATTATCTCAGCATCTTCCATTGACCTGCCCGCCGGGTCGGTGCGCACAGAAAACGGGGAGATCATGTTGCGCACTCTGGGGCAGGCCTATGTGCAGCAGGATTTCGAGGCTATCGTGCTAAAAACCTGGCCCGATGGTACGCGTTTACTGTTGGGTGACATTGCCACAGTGAACGACGGATTTGTGGATGCCGCTGGTTTTTCCTTGTTTAACGGCCAGTACTCCCTGGGGATCAATGTCTTTGCCATGGGCAAACAGGACATTATTGAGACCGCAGAAATCGCCAAAACCTATGTAGCGGAAAAACAGAGTCAGCTGCCCGATGGCGTCACCCTGGATATCTGGTATGACACCACCTACTACCTGGAGGGTCGGCTTGGCATGATGCTAAAAAACCTGGCCATGGGTGCGCTACTGGTATTTATCATCCTGGCCTTGTTTCTGGAGATCAAGCTGGCCTTCTGGGTCATGCTGGGTATACCCGTCTGCTTTCTGGGATCCATGGCGCTGATCAACACTCCCATGATTGATGCCAGTCTCAACCTGATCAGTATCTTCGGCTTCATCCTGGTACTGGGTATCGTGGTAGATGATGCCATTATCATGGGTGAAAGTGCCTACACAGAACAGGAAATGCACGGCCACAGCATACAAAGTGTGGTAACTGGCGTTCATCGCGTGGCCACCCCTGCCACATTCGGCGTATTGACGACCATCGTGGCTTTCGCCCCTACACTCTTTATAGACGGTGTTTTTGGCGCTTTTCCAGAGGCCTGTGGCTGGGTGGTGATTTTGTGCCTGTGTTTCTCCCTGGTGGAATCAAAGTGGATCCTGCCAGCGCACCTGGCCCATAGCAAACCTACCCGTAACCGCCTGCTGCTAAAAGTCGATAAAGTGCAGGAGGCGGCAAACCGGCGCCTTAGCCACTTTGTGCTACAGCGCTACAGTCCATTTATGCAGCGCTGTGTGGCCAACCGCTACGCTACCCTGGCCTTTTTTATAGCGCTGCTGGTCCTGACTGCCGGTTTAATCGCAGGCGGCGTAGTGCGCACAGTGCTTGCCCCGGATGCTCCCGGGGAGTTTATGCAGGTAGAACTGCGTATGTCCCAGGGCACACCTGAGGGACGCACCCTTCAAGCCATCACCGAAATCGCCGCAGCACTGCAGGAAGTAGAGCGTCAATACCAACGCGAGTCGGGGAATGCTGAGCCTCTGCTGCAACACGTAGCCATCTATGGTTTCGACCGTATCAACGGTCGTATGGACGTGGAACTCACCAAAGAGGATCAGCGCCTCATCTCTGCCAGAGAGATAGAACAGCGCTGGCGCGAACGGGTCGGCACCGTGCATGGCGCCGATGTATTTGCGATCAGCAACACCGACGGGCCTGACTTCGGTCCATCGGTGGCATTTGATTTAATGCACAAGGACTTCAATACGCTCAGCAAGGCCGCCTCTGAATTGGAAGAGACTATGCACCATTACGCGGGTCTGTACGACATCCGCAACGGCGCCAGCGACACCTCTGATGAATTTCACCTGGATATCCTGCCAGAGGCAGAATCCCTGGGCCTCACTCGCTACGCTCTTGGCAGTCAGGTACGCCATGCCTTTTATGGGGCCGAGGCACAGCGGGTGCAGCGCGGTATTGATGAGATCAAGGTCATGGTGCGCTATCCCAAAGCAGACCGGGAAAACGTGAATAGCCTGAACGATATGTTCATACGTACCCCTGCTGGCGACGAAGTGCCCTTTGCCACTGTGGCTAAAATGGAAGTGAAGCAGGGCCTACTCAAGGCAACGCGCATTAACTACCAGCGTGCCGCCGAAGTCACCGCCCAGGTAAACAAGACCCGGGTAGAGCCCGATAAAGTCATGGAGGATATTGAGGACAATTTTATCCCCGGCCTGCTACAGCGTTACCCGGGACTGAGCTACGGCATATCTGGTATGGCCGACGAAGAAGCCAAAATGGCGAAAAGCATGATCATCGGGTTTGCCCTGTCCCTGTTCGGAATTTACGCCCTACTGGCGATACCGACGCACTCCTACCTACAACCGCTTATCATTATGGGTGTCATCCCTTTTGGTATTATCGGGGCCATCGTCGGCCACTGGGTGACCGGATACCCATTGAGCATGATGTCGATGATGGGCGTCATTGCTCTTAGCGGAGTGGTGGTGAATGACAGTCTGATACTGGTGGATTACGTCAACAAGGCGGTGGCAGGTGGCGCTGAGCGCTACGCGGCAGTAGTCGAAGCGGGCAGCAAGCGTTTCCGGGCGATTATGCTGACCTCGTTGACGACATTTTTTGGCCTTGCACCGATGTTGCTGGAGCGCACTGCGCAGGCCCAATCAATGGTGCCGATGGCGATTTCTCTGGCGTTTGGAATTATCTTTGCCACTGTTATCACCTTGCTACTGGTACCCAGCCTGTACATGATCCTTGACGACCTGGATCGCTGGTGGAGTGCCAGGGAATCCAATACTAGCTACGCAATCGGGGAGGGTCAGAACTGAACATGACACAATTCCAACGTATATCCATCGACACTGCCATGACGAAGATATCAGCAGGGAAGGCACATATCGTCGATGTTCGGGATGAACAATCGTTTGCAGAAGCGCGAATTCCAGGGGCGATCCACCTCAGCAGCACCAACCTGCAGGATTTCTTGCAGGACGCGGACCCGGATCTACCTGTCATCGTGTATTGCTACCACGGCAATTCCAGCCAAAGTGCCGCGGCTTTTCTCAACGAAAAAGGCTTTGACGAGACTTACAGCATGGACGGTGGCTTTGAGCAATGGCGCGGACGTTTTTCCATCGAAAACAACGGATCGTAGCCCGACTGATCGCAGCCCGACT
>JBALVO010000080.1:0-4980 GCA_036961445.1 Halioglobus sp. | reverse complement strand
GGACGTTTTTCCATCGAAAACAACGGATCGTAGCCCGACTGATCGCAGCCCGACTGATCGCAGCCCGACTAAACACAACCCGATTGCGCGCTACCCGACCAGGCTCAGGCAGGCACCGCCAAAGACCGCAACCCTAGCGCATCACTGAGCAAGACACACAGCGCAGGTATATATTGCCGGGATCCTGCAGACTGGCTACTTCCTCCATTGCCTGGGCCACCGGCTGCAACAACGCCGATAACGTGGCACTGGTGGTTGATTGTGTCCACAATTCCAGACTACCCACCCGGTTTGCCAACTGCTGCATTAATATATCCCGGGGTGAACGCGGCAATTCCACAAAATCGGTCTGGTAATCAGCGACTCCGGCCCGCGCAGCGGCGGCAGCAATGGCATCATCCAGGCTGCCCACTCCATCAACCAATCCGGCCTCCAGCGCATCGGGGGCGCTCCATACCCGGCCCTGTGCCAACGCGTCGACCTCAGCAACTGTCATATCACGACCACTGGCTACAATCTCCAAAAACGTCTTATAAGCGAATTCCACGCCGCTGTTGATAGCCGCCACCAGCTCAGGATTAAGAGGGCGATCAACCCGCAATGAACCGGCTAATGCTGTCGTTCCCACGCCATCGGTATACACACCCATACGCTGTAATAATTGCTCAAACGTCGGGAAGGCGGCGAACACGCCGATGCTGCCAGTTATAGTGCTCGGCGTGGCCCAGATTTCATCGGCTTCGGCGGCAATATAGTAGCCCCCGGAGGCAGCCACAGCGCCCATGGAAACCACTACCGGAATGCCCTTGGCCCTGGCTTTGAGTATCTGCTGCCGGATTATTTCAGAAGCGAACATACTGCCGCCGCCACTATTTATACGCAGGACAATTGCCTTAACTCCCTCCTCTTCCGCTGTGGTACGAATTAGGTTAGCCAGGGAATCGCCACCAATGGTTCCTGGCGCCTGATCCCCGGGAAGCATATTCCCCTGAGCGGTAATTACAGCCACCCGGTCTCCCTCCATCGCGGTTAACGCCAGTGGGCGCTTGCGCGCAACATAGCGCTCAAACACCACCGCCTCATACCAGCCGTCTTCGTTGGCAGCCCCTACCATATCGCTCAGGTAGTCATTGGCTGCAGCTCGACTGAGCACCTGGTCAACCAGCCCCGCCTGCTCTGCCGCTTTGGCAGAATCACCACCATACAGCGCCAGGCGTTGGGCAAACTCGTTGATGTAGCCATCGACCGCACCGGCCGGCAGCTCTCGCCGGGTCTCGACAATGGCGACGTATTGATCCCAGAGAACCTGCAGCCAACGTTCGGTCACCTCTTTTTCGCCCGGCGACATATCGTCACGCAGGAAAGGCTCCACGGCCGACTTAAACTCCCCGGCGCGAAATACATGGACATTCACCGAGATCTTTTCCAATGTTTCACGGAAGTAGTTGCGGTAACTACTGTAGCCTTCCAGAGCCACGCCACCCATAGGATGAACGATAATCGAGTCGGCATGGCTGGCCAGCAAATACTGATCCTGGCTAAAATAATCCCCTACGGCGACTATCGGCTTACCACTTGCGCGAAAAGATTCCAGAGCCGTGACAATCTCCTGCGTCTTACTGATTCCCACGTACACCAGCTGATCCAGCTCCATCACCAAAGAATTGATGGCGGGGTCATCTTTGGCGTATTCGATGGCCTCTATAACATCGCGCAACAACACTTCATGATCTGCCGGTGAAGGCTCTCCCAGTAAGGCTCGTAGCGGATCTACCTCGGATTTCTGATCCACAACCGTACCGGCCATATTAAGCAACAGGGCCGCGCGCTCAGGCAGCGGTTCTGGAGAGCCGCCCATATAAACAAAGTAGATAATAGCGATCATCACCAGGAACAGAATATTCGACAGCGCCAACCTGACGCGAGTGATACCGTTCCAGATTGCAGAAAATACCCGGCGCAGCAGCGAGGGTTTACTCATGGTTCATTCTCCAGCGCCGGTTTGACGCTCAACGATAGTGCGCAGCTCTCGAGCTCGCCAACGCACATAAAACATAGCTGCGGTAAACAATACCACAACCGCTACGATCCCAATGATATCCGGCCAACTGCCGGGCAAGGCAAACAAGCGCTCCACCAGAGCCATAAAATACAACAGACAGACAAAACAAAGCCAAATGTAACTGCGCAAATTGTCCTTTAACATTCCTGGCAAAAATATTAACAGCGGCAGTAGCTTACCCAACCATATAATCCAGGGTGCCTGGAGCACCCAGACGTCAGCCAGCTGTTGTAACAACAGCACTGACCAACTCAGCCAGGTCAACCAGTAGGCCCACGCACTCCAACCCGCCCTGGCTTCGCGTTTCATGAACGTCCGCCACTAGCCAGGCGAGCCACCCGATTGCCAAGTGCACGGCACAAGGATGCCTCGGTGTCATCCACCGCCCGGCTGTTGTCATTACCGGCCCAATGAGAGGCACCATAGGGTGTCCCCCCGGAGGTCGTATTCATCAATCCCGCTTCACTATAGGGAAGCCCCGCAATCAGCATTCCATGATGTAGCAAAGGTAACAGCATGGTAAGCAGGGTCGATTCCTGACCACCGTGCAGGCTGGAGGTGGAAGTAAAAACGGCCGCCGGCTTGTCGATCATCGCACCGCTGAGCCATAAAGAAGAGGTCTGGTCGAGAAAATACTTAAGCGGCGCTGCCATGTTACCGAACCGGGTGGGACTACCCATGACCAGGCCAGCGCAAGCCCTTAAGTCCTCAAGCTCACAGTACAAAGGACCGTCACCAGGAATATCCTGTTCAGTTTGCTCAGTATTAGCGGACACCGCTGGCACCGTGCGCAACCGCGCAGACATCCCGGGTACCAGTTCTACACCACGGGCTATTTGCTGTGCCATGGTTGCGGTCGCGCCCTGTCGGGAATAATAAAGAACGAGGATATACGGCGACTCCATCAGCTGATCAACTGCAGTGCATTTTCCGGGGGCCGACCAATAATCGCCCGCTCACCACTAACCACAATGGGACGCTCAATCAATATCGGGTGGGCCGCCATGGCCGCCAAAATCTGCGCATCATCTGAATCCTTGCCCAGGCCACATGCCTGGTAGGCGTTCTCGCCCGTGCGCACCAGCTGCCCGGCGGTGATACCGAGCTTTACCAACAACTGCGTCAACTCCTGCACCCCTGGCGCAGCTTCCAGGTAAAGCACTACAGTAGGGCTCACCCCATTTTCCTGCAGCAACGCCAGGGTATTGCGCGACTTGGAACAACGCGGATTGTGGTAGATAGTAACGTCCGACATGGTCAACTCCGTCCGGTAAAAAACAGGCTATTGGCGATAGCGCCACAGTATAGCAAAAGCCGCCGGGGGAACCGCGTTGCTAACCAAACTTATTGCGTGTAACTTTCCCGCGCGTGGCAGGACTGAAGGCAATCGTGCCATAATGCGATCATGGATCATGTCATGTTGAAACTGCGCGAGTTCTGGCGCCGCGCCAGTTATCTATTTTCCCGTTTTACGGCGGATCGCTGCTCAGAGAATGCCGCGGCACTGACCTATATGAGTCTGTTTGCGCTGGTGCCACTGTTAACCCTGTTATACACCATGGCCTCCGCAATACCCGCCTTTCAGGGTGTAGAAACACAGATGCAGGGCTTTTTGTTTCAACACCTTATGCCCGACACCAGTTCCGAGATAGAAGGCTATCTCAACGATTTTTCCCGCCAGGCCAAAAACCTCACCGGGCCCGGCATCATCTTCCTGGTCGTAACTGCTGTGCTCATGCTGCGCAACATTGAGAAAGCCTTCAATATGATATGGCGCGCCAGGGAAAACCGCAGCGCGGTATCAAGCTTCCTGCTGTACTGGGCTGTACTAAGCCTGGCGCCAATTACCATTGGCGTAGCACTGGCGATCAGCACCTACCTTTCCTCTTTTGCACATGTGCTGGAAGAGTTTGACGGCATTGGCGCCAAGGCTTTCCTGTTACAGTCAACCCCTCTGCTACTAACCACCGCGGGGTTCAGCCTGATCTATGTGGCAGTGCCCAATTGCCGCGTCCCGTTCCGGCACGCGATCGTGGGTGGCTTTATTGCCGCGCTGGCATTTCACATCGCGCGCTCAGCTTTCACACAGCTGGTAGTAGGGTCAAGTATCACCTTCATCTATGGCGCATTTGCCGCCGTTCCGCTGTTCCTGCTATGGATTTACCTGTCCTGGAATATCGTGTTAATGGGTGGAATACTGGTCCACAGTCTTTCTGCCTATCAAAATACCGAGCAGGCTGCACGACCAATGGTATTAAAAGCGCTCGATGTACTCTACCTGTTCTGGCATAAGCAACAATCCGGTAAAACCGTGCGGGAGATCGAACTGCTAAGCAAAGGACACACGGTTATCAAAGGGCTGGACAGTGAAAGCTGGGGTGAATTGCGCGACATTTTTATTCACAAGAAACTCATTACGCAAAACGATAAAGGTCATTATCTGCTTGCGAGGGACCTGCACAGCATCAAGTTCTGGCAGCTCAAGGAATGGGTCAATAGCGAACAGCCCCTGGACAAGGAGGATATCACCTCCTACCAGGAATGGCAGGGTAACGCTTACCGCTTACTGCGTGCGCAACGCACCGACCAGCGCGACATACTCGGCACCAACCTCGTTGAGTTGTTCGAGCAATGAGGCATTTACTTTACCTTACGCTAAGCCTGGCGCTTGGCGCCTGTAGCGGAGGTACTGGCACAGATCCGGTTCGCCATGACAGCACTGCCGAGCAAGCCAATCTGGCCCAACTACGCGGCCAATGGGTGGTGATCAACTATTGGGCACAGTGGTGCAAACCGTGCATCAAGGAAATTCCCGAACTGAATGAACTCGACCAGCAGTACGCAAAAATTACGGTAGTCGGGGTCAACTACGACGACGCCAGCGGACAGGACCTGGCACAACAAGTGGCCAAGCTGGG
>JBALVO010000079.1:0-17019 GCA_036961445.1 Halioglobus sp. | reverse complement strand
GTCTCTTCATCTTCGTCTACGCGCAGGCCAACCATCATATCCACCAGTTTGAGAATGAGGATTGTGGCAACCAGTGTATAGCCAAAAGTAGCCAATACACCTGTGGCCTGCACCATCAGCTGACCGCCTATACTGTCGATGCCATCAGAAAAGCCGTTGCCGCTCAAAATACCGAGCTGGGTGGAGCAAAATACACCCGCCAACAGCGTTCCCAGAATACCGCCAACCCCATGCACGGGAAAGACATCCAGGCTGTCATCGATTTTCAGCACTTGTTTCAGGTAGTTGGTGGCATAGTAGCAAATCACGCCTGCACTCAAGCCAATCAGCACCGCAGCAGCGGGACCCACTGAGCCGGAGGCCGGCGTTATCGTGCCCAGGCCTGCCACCATACCGGTGACCATACCCAGTACCGACGGCTTGCCGTGACGCACCCATTCCATGGTCATCCACGCCAGCGCACCACAGGATGCCGACAGGTGGGTGACCAACATAGCCATGGCCGCGCTATTGTCAGCGGCAACAGCGGACCCGGCGTTAAAACCGAACCAGCCTACCCACAGCATACCGGCGCCGGTGACTGTCATGGTCAGGTTGTGCGGCGGCATGGCCACCGTGCCAAAACCCTTGCGCGGCCCCATCATAACGGCGGCGACCAGCGCTGCTACCGCAGCGGTGATATGCACCACTGTTCCGCCTGCAAAGTCCTGTAAACCCATATCACCCAGCCAACCGCCACCCCAGACCCAGTGGCAAACCGGGGAGTAAACCACGATCAACCAGATGGTGCTGAATAACATCATGGCAGAAAAGCGCATGCGCTCAGCAAACCCCCCCAGAATAAGCGCCGGGGTGATAATGGCAAACGTCATCTGGAAAGTAGCGAACAGCACGGCCGGTATACCACCGTTCATGGTATCCATGGTCATATTGGCGAACAGCACATTACCAAAGTCACCAATCCACATGCCCTGCTCCACCCCGTCGCTGCCGAAGGCAATGGTGTAACCCACGACAAACCACACCAGCGACATCAGGCAGGTCAAAGCAAAACATTGCATCAATATCGACAGCACGTTCTTGACCCGCACCAGTCCACCGTAAAACAGCGACAGGCCCGGTATGGTCATAAACAACACAAGCGCTGTTGAGGTTAGGACCCAGGCCGTATCGGCCTGGTTAAGTTCGTCGGCGCTGGCACCTATCGACACCAGCATCACCGCTGCGCCAAGCACAATTTTTTGTATAATTTTCATGGTATTACCCCAAAATCAAAGCGCGTCTTCACCGGTCTCGCCGGTGCGTATGCGAATACTCTGCTCCAGCGGGGTAACAAAAATCTTGCCATCACCTATTTTTCCGGTGCTGGCAGCCGCGCAAATCGCGTCTATGGCTGCGTCTACCTGATCACTGCTAATCGCGATCTGTATTTTTACCTTGGGCTGGAACTCCACAATATATTCCGCACCCCGATACAATTCGGTATGGCCTTTTTGCCGGCCGTACCCCTTAACCTCTTCCACTGTCATTCCGGCTATGCCGATCTGGTGCAGCGCATCGCGAACATCATCAAGCTTGAAGGGCTTGATGATTGCAGTCATCATTTTCATGTGTTTTCCTCACCGTTTTTGGACCCGATTATTGTAGTCTTGCACTTTAGCGGGCATTACAGAGCTGTTCCCCTACACTCTCGAGCGACGGGAGGGCGAATCCTGCCACAATGCACCGTAAAGGTTAAGCGATGTCGCCTGCTTTGCCGCCCTTGACCCGAAGAAAATCCTCAAAAGGCGAATTTTAGTTCAGAAAATCTGACCATCGCGCATCAATCCGGAGAATTCGGAACTTCCCGTGCAACCGCTATGGCAACATGGTATCAATACGCCAATTTTTATCGTACTTGCCGGATTATCATTATGCCAAAGCTGACACTGAGTTGCCTGTTGAGCGTCGCCCTGCTCACCGCCACTCCGGGCATGGCCCAGAGCGGGCAGATTGAGCTGACCACCACCGCAGATCCACGCCATGTCATCCTCATCATCGGTGATGGCATGGATGACCAGCAGATCACTATTGCCCGCAACTACCTCAAGGGGGCCAGCGGGCAGTTACTGATGGATCAGATGCCCCTGCGCGCCATTTCCCAGATCCTGACCACACAGGACCGGATCGACGGTAAACCGGTGTACGTTGCCGATTCCGCCAACACGGCGACCAGCATGGCCACCGGGGTAGTGACCAGTCGTGGTCGCATCAGCACCAGTGCCGGTGACGACCAGGATATTGAGACGATTGTGGAGCTAGCCGCCGCTGCCGGTCTGCGCAGCGGTATTGTCTCCACCGCAAGTGTCACCGATGCCACACCCGCCGCCTTTGCCGCACACATCAATTTCCGCATGTGCGAAAACCCGAATGCCATGGTAGATGTCACTTTGCATGACGTTCCCGTGGGCGACTGCTCGCCAGACCTGAAAGCCAATGGCGGCAAAGGCTCTATAGCGGAGCAACTGGCCCAATCTGACCTGGATGTGATTCTGGGTGGCGGCAGCAAGCATTTCGCTCCCAGCGCGGAAGGCGAGAAATTCAGCGTGAGAGCATTGGCTATAGAAAATGGGTTTCAAATAGTGTCAAACGTCGAGGAACTTACCGCTGCCAATCCTGGCCAGCGCCTACTTGGCTTGTTTGCGAAAAGCACCATGCCGGTGCGCTTGCAGGGCCAGGACGGCCGAGAAGCAGAAGAACCCGAGCCCAGCTTGTTAAACCATGTGCACGCCTACCTGGGTGATGTAACGTTGCCGGAACCAATGACCTGTGTGACAAACCCTGCCTTTACCGCCGTGCCCAGCTTGCGGCAAATGACTGATGCAGCCCTGGCGCACCTGTCCCATGACAACAGTCGCGGTTTTTTCCTGATGATAGAATCGGCATCCATTGACAAACAATCGCACGAACGCAAGCCTTGCGGCTCCATTGGCGAGTTGGAGCAATTGAATGAAGCACTGGCCAGCGCACTGGCCTTTGCCGAGAGCCACCCACATACTTTGATCATGGTTACAGCTGACCATGCCCAGGCAGCGCAGCTGATTCCCGATGTAAGTCTGTTTGCCGCCTTCCCGATACCTATGTATACCCCGGGAAAACTGGCACGTATTATCACGCCGGAGGGAAGTCGAATGGCGGTGAACTACGCCACCACCAACTTCATGATGGAAGAACACACCGGTGCCAGCGTGCCGTTACTCAGTAACGCGCAGGGACAAGGCCTGATTCCGCCCTTTGTGCAGCAACCACAGATTTTTACTATTACCAAAGAATACCTGGGCCTGTAGTCAGCGCTCGACCTGTACCTTACAGGTTGACCCAGCTGTTGAGGGCGCGCAGGCGAAACTGCGTGCCGCGATAACTGAGCACCACCGAATCGGGTAAAATTTCCTCCACCTTCACCCCGGCAACCGGGCTGCCCCCGGTCTTGAGCTTTTTACCGCTCAACACCACAGACGACTGCGCCTGATTATCAGAATAATCGTGACGCTCATAAAAAATTGTCGGGATATTGTCCTTGGTTTGACGCGACAGGTCGGCAATAAACGGGGCCGGATGCTCGGCCAAAGCGGCATTTTCCAGATCCTGGCGCGCCTTCAGTATCATCTTTTCTATATCGATAGGCTCTTCACGCTGAGTATCCGCCGCAGTATTTTCCGGTGTGGGCGTTGCCACGATGGCCGCAGTCGACGCGGGCCTTACCTGTTTCTCTGGCTTGGTGGCAGGCACCGCTTTGGTTGGCGTCGACTCTGGAACAGCTGTCGCTTGCCGCTGGTAAAGATCAGCGACCGCAGAATTCCCGCCCAAGACTGGTTTGCGGGCAACCGGAGCATCCTCTATGAGCGTAATTTCTGTTGCGACCGGCGTCGACGCGGTGGGATTTATCGCGGAGTCGATCGACCGGGGAGAGGTGTTTTTCGCTGCCGTGGTTTCATGCGCTTCGCCTGGCATCGGCGACGCCGGGTTAGCCGGCTGCGGCGACACAGGCACCGATACGCTATTCGTCACGGGAGGTGCTATCGCCTGCGGGCCCCTGTCCATTATCAGCAAAGCGATAACCACTAATGCTATCACCAGGCCGAGCCACGGTAACAGTTGCCGGCGGCGGTCGGGGCCGGTATCACTCTCCACATAATGCTGGGTCGCCAGACCGGGTACCTGGTCGGGGTCCTGGCGAGAGCGGTTCAATGCATCAAGAATCAGGGACACTTTATACTCCAGATGCTTGTCATTAGCAGGGCATCACAGATCATTGCTGAACCCCTTCTGCAGCATCAGCGCGCAATACACCGCGAGCGCGCGCCGCCGTTACATCAATATCCAGCTGCTCATTCAACCTGAGTAATGTCTGCACACCCACTACCCCATCATCGTCCAGCCCGTTGGCACGCTGAAACAGACGCACACGCTGCTGCAGAGCGGCGTTAAAACGCTGATCCGTCAAGGCTAGCTGCTGCCCGTCCAGACGGGCAAACAACCCGGCCACCCGGGCGACAACAGCACTTTCGTCTCCCAGCGACAGGGGCCGGGTAAATCCCTGTGGTGGATGCCATAAAAATCGATAGCGGCCAGTCCACAACGGCCCCAACTCAGCTAGTTGCGTTGCCATCACACCCTGATCACTCAACACCCACGCATTGCGACCATCGATGCCCAACAGCAATACCATTGCGGAGAAACGTTCTACTGTAACGATGTCCAGCGCTAGTGGCCTATCAAATGCAGCTAGCTCATCCCAGGTGAGCGCCTCGGCCTCGACACAGGCCACAGCCTCATGCAGCCCACTGGGGCAGGGCATCCCGGGCTCAGTTTCCACAGAGTACAGGCTCCACAATTGCGACATTGCCGTCGCCGGTGGCAATAGCCAGGAGGGCACCACGTCCGGCTCACTAACAATTTGAGGGGCTGGTTGTGCGACAGTTACTGCTGATGAGGCCAGCGCACCCGGTGCTTTTAACTGCTGTACGGACTCGGAACTCACTTCATTGTTTAATGGCACAGGCTTGCTGGCGATTTGCGCAGGCTCATGCTCACGCAGCCACCAGCCGACCAGTGCGGCCAATAGCACAACAACTATTGCGGCAGACCAGGGCCAGGACCCACCTGCCTGCTTTGGATCACCCAGTACCTCATGCGCAGCAAGATTTAACATGGATGAATCTGCCCGGGTCTTGTTGCGGCCATAGGCGCCCAACAATATGCGATCACACAACACATTGATCAGTCGCGGAATGCCCCGTGTGCGCTTATAGATACCTCGCACTATTGCGGCGGGAAAAACATCTCGCCCTGGTGTCATACCCGCGACTTCCAGACGATGGCGGATATAAGCGCCAGTCTCCTCCAGGTTGAGCGGCTCAAGGTTATAGCGCGCGGTTATGCGCTGGTTGAGCTGGCGTAATTGTGGCTGACTCAACATATGAGCCAACTCCGGTTGCCCAATAAGGATAATCTGCAGTAATTTCTCGCTGTGCGTTTCCAGGTTCGTGAGTAGCCGGATTTGTTCCAATACATCGAAGTCCAGATGCTGGGCCTCGTCTATCATCAATACCGTCTTGCGCCCACGGTTGTGGTTATCCAGCAAATAGGTATGCAGGCTATCAGTAAGTGTCTTTAGCGTGTGTTTATCCGCGTCATAGACTATGCCCAGTTCGTCGCATGCGCTGGCTAGCAATTCCATGGCATTGAGTGCCGGGTTAAGGATGATAGCGATATCAGTATTGTCTGGCAGCTGCTCCAGCAGACAACGGTTGATGGTGGTCTTACCTGTTCCCACTTCACCCGTAAGCAAGATAAAGCCGCCGCCTGACCCCACTCCATACAACAGGTGTGCAAGAGCATCCCGATGACGGACACTCATAAAAAGATAACGGGGATTAACCGCTATGGAAAAGGGAGCTTCAGTTAACCCAAAATATTGGTAATACACTCTTTAAAACTCTAACCTGTTGTTTTTATGTGCTTTAATATTTATCAGCACATTTGTTGGGCACGCACATCAAGCTGGTCGTTGGCGCATTGTACTGGCAATACCCCATCGGGATATACAGTTACCGGCGCGAGAGTGACCTCAGAAGTGTTATTTTGCGGATCGTCAAAATCAATGCTCTTGGTCGACGATCATAGCACTCAACTGCGGCTATTTAATTGCCGATTTCTTGCATAAGCTGTGACATCGCTGCTGCCCAATCACCACCTTCTGACTCTAATCCTGCCACCACGCCAACTTGATCAACCTGCGGACGGTTTTGACTAAGCTTCCATTTTCCCGTTAGCACCATGATCGGTATTTCGATGCCAACGATAGCACCAACCATCTTTTCAATATATTCAATCGGTGCGTCCGAAACCTTCCAGGGAATCGCCCTGCTTGACTCATGTATCTCACTGAGTTCGCAAACATGGTTCAGGAGCCAGTCACTGTCATCAGTAATCGTAGGCACCCCTCGAGCATGAACGACAATATAATTCCAGGTGGGTACCGCTTTCCCGTGAGGGAACTTGCTCGGATACCAGGAAGGAGAAATATAGGCATCAGGCCCCTGAAAAATAACCAGAGAATTCAAATCCTCGGACATGAGTTTCCAAACAGGGTTGGATTTAGCGACGTGGCACTTTAACGTTCCAGAATCACCGCCCGATTGATCAAGAATAAAAGGGACATGATTGGCAACTATCTCACCCTCGCACAGGGTGATAAGGGTTCCCAGAGGGTGGCTTTTAATCAGGTTATGAAGAACTTCCATTCGCGTTTCTTCAAAATGTCCAGGTACATACATAAATTTACTTTCATTCTCTATGATGGGTAGTTACCAGCCTAGTCATTGGCCTTGGTCAATCGTAAAACCAGTGTGTCAACAACGGTGATCCACCCGGTATCAGCCAGGTAATGAACAGCGACCTTGGTGGCGACAAAGCTGTCCTAAAAGTCTTAGACTACACTGTCGACTGGGGCGCCGCTAGCGAACACATCTGCGGTCCAGGTACAGATATAACAACATTCCTACGTGGAGAGATCAGCAATGACGCATCACCCAGTACTAAGCTCAGGTAATGTCGCTGTCATCACAGGCGGTGCCGATGGCATCGGTCTTGCGGCGGCACATTACTACCGGTCTATCGGAATGGACGTGTGCATCGCAGATGTAGATGCTGAAAAGCTTGGACAAGCCCGCGACAAGCTAGGCGATATACTCACGGTTGTTACCGACGTTTCCCAACAGGTGAGCGTTGAAAACCTTAAAGAACGAGCCTATGAGCGATACGGCCGTGTCGATGTGTTGATGAATAACGCCGGCGTTGCCATGCAATGCGACAGCTGGAGCGATTACGAGGCATGGAAGACAATCCTCGACACTAACCTCTGGGGGGTAATCAATGGCATTCACAGTTTCGTGCCCGATATGATTAAGCAGGGAACTCCAGGGCTTATCATCAATACCGGATCGAAACAGGGGATTACCACACCGCCAGGCAATCCAGCTTACAATGCCAGTAAGGCTGGCGTTAAGGCGGTTACCGAAGCCCTGCAGCACAACCTCCGCAACACCAAAGACTGTCATATAAGCGCCCATATGCTGGTACCGGGCTTCACCTACACCGGTATGATCAAGAAGTTTCTTGCCGAAAAACCCGAAGGAGCCTGGATGCCAGAGCAGGTCGTTGCCTATATGGTTGAATCACTGGCCAAAGGCGACTTCTATATTTTGTGTCCTGATAATGACGCCACTCGAGAGCTGGATAATAAGCGCATGGCCTGGGCAATGGGAGACCTGATCGAAAATCGCCCGCCCCTTTCGCGGTGGCATCCAGATTACCAGACGGCGTTTGATCAGTTCATTCAGGATTAGTTGCTCAGCGGAATCACCTTCCAGGGAAGAAATTATTCGCTTGAATGCTTACTGTCGCTCTACTATACAAAAAGCCGAAGCTGAATACTTTCTCGATGAGGCAGACATCCATCCGGCATCCGTTTACCACAAAAAATTGCGCATATCAGATCCTGGATGATGCTTCCGGCCTGCCGAAAAAGGACCCAGGACCTCGGGGCAATGAACTGCCGTCCGAGGTCTACAATTGCGTTAACTATACAGACCTGCCAGTGTCTCTCTTGGGATAAAAGTCCGATTGTGGGCTTCTCGCCTGACTGTAGGTAAGTTTCTGTGTGTTGATGTGCACACCAATAGCTGTGCCAAGCAAGAAAGTGACTACAACCAATAATGCTAATTCCATCTGCGGAGTCTCCTTGGTTTATTACAGGAGCATTTTGCAAAATATGTTCCACACCAGACATTGCCCGGCGCGCCACCAGCATGACCATTTGCGACAACGGCGGCACCCAACATCTGCCATTTCTGGCGCTCAAGAACCACAAGTCACACGGATTAGACCGCGAGTGCCGTTGGCTATCTCGAATATAATCCAGGTTAGCTTACGCAAGGCGCTGCCTAATGATGATGCCGAAACACGGGAAACCAGGCAAGACCAGCCAGATACCAATAAATAGATGTCTGTCTGATTGTAGAGAAAATTGTAAGCGGAGCCATCCTGGCTCCATGAAGCATATCCCTATAGGCAGAGAGCCTAAGTGAATTTCTGCTTCTGCACACTAGGGAAATACCTAGCCAACCACCTTTTTGTATAGCTCAAGTTCGGTTTGCGCAGGGTCTTCCAGGTCAATTTCTATCAAGCCCAGATGAATCAAACCGGAGTGATAGACCTTCAGCATCATCTCCTCTGTGGTTTCAACGTCCATGGCATTCTTCAATCTTGAAATACGGTACTCTACCGTTTTGGTTGTAACATTCAGCAACTGCGCGATACGTTTGTACTTCAGCCCTTTGAGAAGCATATGCAAAACCACAAACTCCAGAAATGAGATCGAATTCCCGTTCTCCATTTCAAGCCGTTGGCTGTCCAGGTTTATACGGGCCAACCATGCAGATCGTGGATCAAACTCAGTAATATCCAGCGACTGAGCCAGCACCAGACTGCCACCTACGTGAGACGTGGTTCGTGTTCGCTTATGCCATGCCCCGGCGTACTTCATCCACTCCAACAAAGTAATTGCTTGTCCGGTGTTTACAACAGAAAGGACCGCATCCATATGGCGCTTTTTCGAAATTGTGCGCAGTTCCGGCGCGGGTTCATAAGTTGCAAAGAAATCAGCCGTCGCCGGGGTCATGTCAATAATGGTATCTGTTGCACTATCCAAAACCCACATCAATGGTTCCTCGGCTGGCAGGTTTTGGAGAACTGGAATCCATTCATTACTCATCTGTTGCAGCCTCAAAGTCATTTGTAACAGACGCCCCCTCAATTTCAGCCGCCATTATAAAATCACGTTGCGGATCAAGACCTAGCGTAAAAATATGATCGCCTACCACACTAAACCCATACTTTTTATAGAACGTTATCGCCCTTGGATTCTGCTCCCAAACACCGAGCCAAATATAGTCACTCTTGGCTTTTGCGGCTGCACCTAAAGCTTCTTGCATCACTTGATTTGCCAGGCCGCTGCCATGTTGTTCATGTAATACATACAGTCGGTACAACTCAGATGGCTGCCGGGCATTTACAACCTCGACAGAAGAATTGAGTCGCAGCTGGGCATACGCTATAAGTTCGCTTTCTGCCTCTGCCAGAATAGTGATAAATCTCGGGCTTATAATCTCTTCTAACTGTATCTGGTCACTGAAATTTTGCACACAATGAAGGTTCATATTCCTTGCGGAAGTTGTGCCAGTAAACGTTTCCCGAAAAGTACGCTCAGCCAATGCCGCAAGGGAAGCAGCATCACCTGGGTTTGCATATCGAATGGTTGCCCTCATGTTGACCTTGGTGGCCTACAGCTGCATAGACGAAAACGGTTCCGTTGAAAAAGCGAGCTTGGCGTTTTTACAAGAGCCTCCTTTGAGTAAATAACGGCCTGCATACACAGTATAGCCACTATAGCCAATGAGGCGAAAGCAGACTTTAGCCTGGCTTCGGGTGTCGTACCACTTGTCATATTGTGCACAGTGACAGTCATCTTCGGCTTTGGCATGCAGAGCCATGAATATGTCGCTAATGGCCATGCTGTTGACGCGTATGGCCATGCCGCTAACTGAGCAATGTAGCTATTATTCTTCCTGCGCAATCAACCATCCAGGTCCACGAGAGCGAAGCAATCCCTACCTTGCCCCCATTATTTGGGGGCTTTTTTTTGCCCCGGGGTTTGCGTATAAGCCAGCAGGGGTATTCAGCGGACATACCCGGTGATTCCTGCTGCCTTCTCGAGCGGAAAAATATGCCGGGGCCAAACGTCCGGCAACACCATTATTCGTCATTGGCGACCCTACACCCAAATATCACTCTCGGCAGTAAGATCACTTTCGACAGCTCCGGTGTTCACAACGCCTTTTGGCTCGACCAGAAGCAATTTACACTCGCTCTGAGCGACTGGCCTGTGCTCTACACCCATTGGAACCACGAACATTTCTCCGGACTCAATGGTTACCTTGCCGTCCCTGAACTCGATATCCAAAACTCCATCAAGAACAATGAATACTTCATCTGTATCGGGGTGATCGTGCCATACAAATTCGCCTTGAACTTTCACCAGCTTGAATTGATAGTCATTCATCGCAGCAACAATCCTGGGAGACCAATGCTCGTCAAATTTCGACAACTTTTCCTTGAAATTTACTGACGAGTATTTCATGTCTTTTCCGAACAGCCGGGGGCCCCGCTCGACGCCCCATCGATGGCCCGTATTGTTATCGCTTTATACACACTTGGATCGGCCATTCGAAAGTTAACAGCAAGGATTTTTGTAGGACACTTATCCGTAGTGATGTAATGCGTAACACAGCCACAGTTACTGCAACGCCGAAAATCCACATCCTTGTCTCCCCAGATATAGGAAGACAATTCCTCGCCCGTAATAGTGACATCCTCTGGCGCGTAATAGCCCCAAAGCGATTTGTACCGGCGACAGATGGAGCAATTACAATCACCCAGTAGATCAGGTAATTGTTTCATTTCCATTCCGATATTGCCGCAATGACATTGTAATTTGATGGTCACAGTTCTTATTCCTCTGCGGATTTTCGGGCTATTTACATCATTTTCTAGCTGCACAGCTCACTTGCCAGTTACAGGTACTGGCGCAAAATCAACGTATCTCCGCGTTGGGTAAACTCAATATACTTCAAAAAAGACATACCCAGCAGGATCTCCTCGGTCTGTAGCCCGGGAGTGATACCAGCCAGGACGTCCTTTAGCTCAATACCCCCTACGCTAACTCGATCTAACCTGGCCGCATAACTGACAGCCGTGCCGTTGGCGGTCTGGGTACGAAATGCTTGCCCGCGTCGCAGTCCCAGTCGCTTCGCTACCGCACTGGGCACCGCAACCCCGGTGGCACCCGTGTCCAGAATAAAGGTAACCGGCTGGCCATTGATTTCACCGCTCGTTACATAGTGGCCAAACTTATTACGCTGCAAGATGACCTCGCGGACGCCCTCCTCACCATAGATTGTCTGCAGTGTCTGATTGGGATTGTATTGGTTGTCGAGAAAATCACTGAAGAAGAAGACCCCGAGAGCGAGAAATACAAGCCAACCCAACACCTGCATAGTCAAGCCGATGCGTTTTAGTTCTTCAGCCCCTTCTTCTTGCTTACTCACCGTATCTCAGCCTTTGCGTAACTTTTTCTGATCACCAAATACGCGATTATGACACACAGTGCGGTGCATTTATTGCTATCGGATATCGCTCGAAGCGACTGACGCAACACAGCGCAATTAAACGTGCTCCGGCTTGCCAGACAGGTAGTTCTGATATCCCTTGGCACCAAAATAGCGAATGGACTTCTTAATGGTTATCTTCTTGGCAATCAACTGACCATTTTTGTACAGCTTAACAATCAGCTTACCGCCCCTGTTGTCCGCGTCATATTCGTGATCATCGTTGTATTGAAGATCTTCAAATTCTGACCTGGTAATCAGTTTGATCGCTATTTACTCCTCAATGCATAATTGTGCTGGATGGCCTGACATCCCACATGACTGTCAGACATGCAAAAACTCGCAAAAAGAATAACCGAGTCATAGTCAAGCAGCAATACATCGAAAACCCCCTCTCGTACAGTCGTTTAAGATAGCAACAGTCACATAAACCCTTAATACATTAACAAGCAACCGCGAGCATGCACCTGGGCTTAGTTTTCGCAAATCACCATGGGTGGCTTACAATGGTTTCTTTTTCAGGCGCACACCCATGGCAGCACCATCCTCCGCAGTGCGCCACGCAATCTACTTATCATTCATAATGGTATGCGTAGCCAGCACCTCGGCTGCGGCGACCAAATACGCTTCCGCACACGCTTCAGCGGAAGCTATCGTTTCCATACAGTTCCTGATTTGCATGCTGCTGTGCCTGCCAAAACTTCTGCGCCGTGGGGTGTCTAATTTACGCACTTCCCGATTTGGCCTGCACCTTATACGTGGAGGCGTAGGGGTATTGGGCTTCTATCTTTTTTATGCCGCTCTGGAACACATACCCATGGTAGATGCCATGCTACTGCGCCAGAGCGCCCCCCTTAGCGTTCCACTGGTCATGTGGATATGGGGGCGCGAGAAGGTGCCGGGCAACGCATGGTTACCACTGTCAGTGGGATTCCTGGGTATTGCCATCATCCTCAGGCCCAGTCCCGAGGGGCTCAGTTGGTGGCATGCCGGTGGCTTTATCTCAGCTGTAATGTTATCTATATCAATGGTCGCCACACGCAAACTGGCGATCACGGAGCCGAGTTCGCGCATATTGTTTTACTACTTTTTGCTGTCACTGGTCTGCGTCGCGCCTTTTAGCGTCAACGATTTTTCCGGCCTTGGAAAACTGGACTGGGTGGCGATGATCTATGTGGGTGTAGCAATGTACTTTGCCCTGGTGCTATATACCAAAGCCTATGCAATAGCCCCGGCAGCAGCTATTGCGCCAATTAACTACTTCGCAGTAGTACTGGCCGCATTGTGGGGCTGGTTATTCTGGGGACAAATACCCGACAGCGGGTCCATTGTGGGTAGCGTATTGGTTGTCGCTGGCGGTCTACTGACCATCTATCAGGCCAGGGAGATCACTGCTGATGCTGTATGAATACAATGTCATGATGACGCTGTTGGTGACAATGACTACCGAAGAATTTCGGCAGCCATTAGCATCAATTACTGTTAAAGGGCGTCGGAGGATTCCTTGTCAGCGGCTCCCTCTTTCTCACTGGTACCCGACTGGTGTTGTTCCGGGGACGATTTGGAGACAGGTGTACCAGCAGCATAAGCTGCAGTAGCCGACAAGATGGACAGGATAACGAACGCTATAGTATGAGTGAACATATTCAAACCTCCTCTAAGTTTTGGTTTGAGCCATCATTGGAGCAATAGCGTCTAGAATAAACATACTAATTCCATAACAATTTTGCGCTCACATCCCGGGGATTATGAATTATAGTAAGCAATATCAATTAGTTAGCGATTATTCGTACATTGGTAACTATGTGAATAATGCCAGTGCAAGGATGATATATCGTATGCTCATAGCCAGATCCCGCGGTAAACCGCTACTTCTCTCACCGTGTGGAGTGAGCGAATGAGCGCCTGGTTATCTAGTTATGGTAGCTATTTATTGATCCCTTTCATCGCCGCGGCTGCCGGCTGGGGGACCAACTGGCTGGCTATAAAAATGACTTTCTACCCGCTTCAGTATGTGGGCAAGTTTCCTTTCGGCTGGCGCGGCGTGGTGCCATCGCGTATTCGCAAGTTTGCCACGGGCATGGTCGACACGACCATCGGCAACATAGGCGGCTTGCCGGCAATGGTGAACGCCGTTGATATGGAGGAGGTAAAAGGCTACTTCCTGGACTCAGCCACGCCGATGATCGCCGAGGCGGTACACGGCCTGATGCGCGAACAAAAGCGTGTCCTGTGGGAAAATCTGCCCGCCCCGACCAAAAAGCTGGTCTTCCAGATTGTTGAACTGGAAATGCGCGAAGGCATCGACTCCTTAACCCAGGATATACACGACCAATTCGAACGTTTACTGGATCTGCGTGAACTGGTAGTGCGTAAGTGCGAGGAAAACCCGGACCTGCTTAATCAAATGGTGTTTGCCTGCGCGTCGAAGGAGCTGTCGTTTTTGATTCACTCCGGTGCATTTTTTGGCTTCGGCTTTGGTGTGGTACAGGCATTAATGTGGTTCTTTTTGCCGCAATGGTGGGTACTGCCCTTTTTCGGCTTTCTGGTGGGCACTATGACCAACTGGATCGCCATCCAGTTAATATTCACCCCACTGGAGCCAAAAAAAGTCGGGCCTTTTGTCTTCCAGGGCTTGTTTCTCCAACGTCAGAAGGAAATATCTGCCGAGTACAGCCGGGTATTTACCGAAGAAGTACTCACCGCCAAAGAGGTGGTGCACACGCTGATACACGGCGCGCGTAGCGAGCGCACCCTGGCTCTGCTTCGGACCCATATTTCACAGATCATGGAAAACAAGTTAATCGTACAACTGGCAACCCAGGCAGCGGTCGGCCCGGAAGGCTACGCGGACTTAAAGGATGCAGCACTGGCAACAGCTATCCAGTACACGGAAGAACTGGCGGAAGACAGTGCCTTTAACCGGACCCAGGCCACCGCCGTACAGGCCATGCTAAACGAGCGCATCGCCAGCCAACCACCCCGCGAGTTCCAGCAATTGGTGCGTCCGATTTTTCACGAAGATGAATGGATACTAGTGGCCATCGGTGGCGCATTGGGGGCACTGGTAGGCTGGGGGCAACTGGTATTGCTATTTGGCGAGCGACTGCTGGCCAGCGGCTAGTGCACCAGTCGAGTGTGATTGAAAGCAGAAAACCAACCGAACCAGAACGCACGATGTGCTGGCAAACGATATAGCACGCGACCGTCTGTCGCTTGCAACCGTGACTCATCCAATTGCCAGGTCACACCCTGGTCATCGCGCAGCGTTTGTTGGCCATCCCAATCAGTGAAAGTCACATCCAGTGATTGATAGACACGGTTGGCGCCACTGCCATCGGTAACGACCACGAAACCCAGAGCATCGACTTTGTCATGATATAGCGGATTAGCCAGCAGAAACTTTGCCGCAATAGCCAGCGGTTGTTCAGGGTACTGTGGAAAGCGCAGCCCAAGAATCTCGTCTTTATTTTTCAGGCGCGAATCCAGCGCTGGCACCGGGAACATTAATTCGTCTGTCGCGTAATAGTCGCGGTAGGCAGCGCCCTCAGCGTAGTCGCGGCTATGTCCTGTGCGCAGAGACAGCACACGGGTATCCGGGTGTCGCCGGCGCCACTCACCCCAGGTCGTTGTGACCACGCTCAGGCGTTCCAGCGTCAAGTCCTTCTGTGCCAACGGGCCGATCACGGGTTTACCCCAAATAGTACTCCATAGTGATTGGGTCGCTTTGTCGTACATTAGCTTGTTGGAGCGATACAGGAAGCCACTGGTTCCCAATTCGTGATTTACGCCGTCGGCCATGGTGTTGTAAAGAATCATGGTACCGCAAAGGGTGCAATACACACCGGCCACTGGCACACCGCCAACTGTATCAACAAACATCTCATGCCAGCCCAAAATACGTCGGGGGTAGGCACGAGCGTCACCGTTAACTTCAAGGGCAAACACAATATTGTCATCGGCGAGATAATCTGCGTCGTTAGCGGAAATCATCTGCGGGTAGCGCAGCGGCGGTATACCATCCTGGTGAACACCGCCCCATATAACCTCATCCAAACGGATGGTCGCTGTCCGCCCAGCGGCGAAGTAGTTTTCGAACTTTGCATCAATCAAACCATACAGGGCACCTTTGAAGTCAGCATACAAGGGGTAAACCAGCGGCTCCTGGCTCCACAACCATTGCTGCCACTGGCTGCTGTTAAAGCCAAAAGAACGACCCGTTTTATTCTCCAGCAGCGCCACCAGCTGCGCGCCAAATGCCGGGTCCTGGTTAAACGTAATCACCTCCAGCATCATGGGTACAAATTCAGGCTGCCACTGCGTCGCTACAAATTCGATGGCTTGTTGCTTACCCTCTTGTGAGCCTAAAAGCAGCAGCAAAAACTCACCCACCACCTGACCGGGATCACCATCACCCTGGGCGCGACTGTTTTGCGTGGAAGATAGACAGGCCATCAGAACTAGCGGTAAGACATAAGGCATGGCGCGAACAAGCCGCATAAGAGATCTCCGGCAGATAACCGTGAAGTGTAAAATCTACAAGAGTTTGATGCGATCCGGGAACGCTAGTTCCCTAAAACTGCCTGAATTACTGTGCTGTCGCGATACGCGCGAAAAGAAGCTTATGGCAGGCGACAGACACCTGCGGGATTGTCGCGCAGCGATCTGGATTCAACCATCATTGGCCTGGTTGCCAGCTGTCGCGTTACTTTTATATACGTCGCGTCGCTGAGCATTGTAGTCTTCGCCGCTCTTGCGAGTATCACGGTCACTGACCCATGTCCTGGACACACTGCGCTTACCAGAACTGCTACCTGAATCGAGATTTGTCGAATCGACACGAACCTCCTCTCGCAAAGCTGTTTTTTCGCAGGCCTTATCAGTAAAACTGGTCTTACCAGTGGCATCATCAACACACATGTAAACCCGTGCCGCAGCCAATTGCGGTAGGAGTAGCAATACACATAACAACATTTTCATTCTGGTACGCCCCAACTAAAAGATAACTAAAGTGCCCTTACCAACCACCGTAAATTGTATAGGCAGGTAAAATCTATGAAAAACTCCACTTTTCTACAGAAAACGGGTGCGCGAGGCCGCTTGCAGCCAGGACACTCACCACTGCGAATATCCAGGGCCATGGGACACGAACAGAGAATACCTGCGAATTGGCCTGCTCCAAATGAACTCCTGTAGCGTACAACAGTCTATTGACTACCAAAACACGACAAGGACGACCCCGTGCATCGAA
>JBALVO010000078.1:0-17087 GCA_036961445.1 Halioglobus sp. | reverse complement strand
AACCGCTGACCTCAACACTGCCAGTGTTGCGCTCTCCCAGCTGAGCTATAGCCCCAAATTTTTCTAACTCATTGATGAAACTGGATTTTTAACTGCATGACTCAATGAGGTTGCGCATTTTAGTGATAGCTGCTGCGGCTGTCAACAGTCATAGGGCGAACCATGGCCAGTCGCTCAGCTCTCATGCTAAGCTGCCGACGCTCAACAATAATCGATAAGGAGGCCACGCAGGTGTTAGGCAAAATTATTCTGTGGATTTCTGCAGTGATATTTATTTCTTATGGGCTGGTGTGCCTGTTTTCGCCTGAAATTCCCGCAGGTTATGCCGGGCTTATAATAAGCAATGGAGATGCCTATGCCGAGATTGGGGCGATGTACGGCGGCCTGCAAGCCGGATTCGGGCTATTTTGCCTGTTGGGCGCATTAAAGGCAGATCTGTACCGGCCCGCGCTGGCGCTACTGGTAATGGTCATCGGCAGTCTGGCACTGGGGCGTCTGTACTCCGTGGTCACCAGCAACAGTCCAGTTGGTGTTTACACCTACGGGGCGATGGTTTACGAATTTAGTACGGCTATCATCGCTGCACTGGCGTTAAAGATATCCCAAGGGGTAAAAATCTAGGGCACAAGCTATCGTATTCAGCACTCTATGATGCTGACCGGCACAGCGAGTACATTCACCGCCAATCCGCCGCGAGCGGTTTCCTTGTATTTGTTGTGCATATCCCGACCGGTGTCTTTCATGGTTTTGATAACCTGATCCAATGACACATAGTGCTCACCGTTCCCTCTCAAGGCCATGCGCGCGGCACTGATAGCCTTGATCGCACCCATCGCATTGCGCTCTATGCAGGGCACCTGAACAAGTCCACCTATAGGATCGCAGGTAAGGCCCAGGTTATGCTCCATAGCTATCTCCGCGGCGTTTTCTACCTGCTCCGGCGTACCACCAAGCGCATCTGCCAGTGCTGCCGCCGCCATGGAACAGGCAGACCCGACCTCCCCCTGGCACCCAACTTCAGCACCCGATATTGAGGCATTGATTTTATACAAAATACCGATGGCCGCTGCCGTTAACAAAAAACGGCAAACATCATCTTCACTGGAGCCCTTGCAGTGTTCTAAATAGTACTTCAGCACAGCGGGGATAATACCTGCAGCACCGTTGGTAGGCGCGGTGACGACACGGCCACCGGAGGCATTTTCCTCGTTCACTGCTAAAGCGTATAGCGTGACCCAGTCCATGGTAACCAGTGAGTCATCGCCAAGGTTACCCGTTTGGCTTTTCAACTGACGACGAAGCTGTGCCGCCCGCCGTTTTACCTTCAGGCCGCCGGGCAGTATACCCTCGGTCTGGCAACCCTTGTCTATGCAGTTGCTCATAACCTGCCACAGCTGCAGCAGAGCTCCGCGAATATCCTGGGCTGAGCGCCACGCCTTCTCGTTCTCCAGCATCAAAGCGCTAATAGACAGTCCATTTTCCTTGCACGTGTGCAGCAGCTCTTTAGCGGTGGAAAAGGGATACGGCAGCACTGTGGGATCATGGACAACAACACCCCCTTGCGCCGCAGTCTCATCAACAATAAAGCCACCGCCTACCGAATAAAAGACGCATTTATCAAGCACGTCACCGCGCTCGTCAAAGGCAGTGAAGCACATCCCATTGGCATGAAACGGCAGGGATTTATCGCGATGCATTACCAGATCATGACGATAGTCAAACTTCAGGGCCTTGCCGCCCAGCAGGGTGAGCACGCCATTTTCACGAATATCGGCAACTCGACCGGCGATCGTATCGACATCGACTGACTCCGGAGACTCGCCTTCAAGCCCCAGAAGTACCGCCTTGGGTGAGCCGTGGCCGGCACCGGTAGCACCCAGGGAACCGTAGAGTTCAGCGCTGATGCGCACGCAGGCGTCCACGTGCGCCCGCTCTTGCAACCCAAGCGCAAACTGGCGGGCAGCATTCATGGGGCCGACTGTATGAGAACTGGAAGGGCCAATTCCAATCTTGAACAGGTCAAAAGCACTAATAGACATTTTCTACACCCGGGGCTCCAGGCCCCACATCAGGGACTCTATAGTAATACTAAAACTGCCGGAGCGATGCACTAACTAATGGGCACTGCAGCGCCGATAAAAAGGCCCTCCGCACTGGCTGTGACCTCCCCGTTCACGCGCATTTCACCGCGACTAAGTTGCTTGCGGCCATCCTGGCGTACATTCACACCCCACAGTTCGATGGGAGTATTGAGTGGCGTCTTGCGGTGGTATTTGATGGTCAGGGTTCCCGTGAACCCGGCCTTACCGGTAATAACATTGGCCATAGACAGCAACTCATCAAATACAGCCGCGATAATACCGCCGTGCACGCTGTCTGGTGGACCCGCGTAAGTGGGGGAAAAGGTCGCCTCTCCGCGAACCTCAGTACCGTCCTTCCACATCCTGATGGGTGGCGCGATCGGATTTCTTCTTCCTGTGACCGGGCTATAGGGCATAACAGCAGTGAGGTCCTCTTCATTCCAGGCAAACCCGGGTATATCACTGGCTAGGGATATCGTCGACCACCCCTCCCCCTGTTGCAACCACGGTTCCAGCGACGCCATGGCCTGGCGTATGTGCCCAGCGGCGGCCGCCAGCACCTCGTCGGGGGCATTACTGCAGCGTAAATGATGTATGAGTTGGCCCGCATCATTATTTATAGCCTCGAGTAACTCTGCGTTATCACTTGGTGTATCCGACATATGATCCTGCTACCTGAGAGTTTGAGTGCCGATAGTGGCGGATCCCCAGCGGTGCGACAACTGTGAGCATCGCAACAACGCGTGCCAGTACAATTCTTGATACGCACAGTGTACGACAATTGCACTAGGACTTTACCGAAGGAGAGATTACTATCCGCTTTCATCGAAACACAAGAGACACAAACTTTGAATATCGGACCTGAAACCGTTGTGATTTTTCACTACACCCTGCGCAATGAATCCGGCACAGAGCTGGAGACTTCCCGCGGATCCGACCCCAGCGTTTACTTGCATGGTGCGAACAATATTATTCGCGGACTGGAGTCGGCAATGACCGGCAAAGCCGCCGGTGATATATTCAGCGCAACCGTAGCGCCAGAACACGCTTACGGCCTGCACAACCCTGACAAGGCCCAGCGTGTGCCGGTAAAACACCTGGCATTCAAGGGCAAGTTGCGGACAGGTGACGTGGTGCAACTAAGCACTAGCGAAGGCCATCGCCCGGTGACAATTACTAAAGTAGGCAGACACAGCGCCGACGTAGACACCAACCATCCGTTGGCAGGTCAGGCTTTAACTTTCGATATAGAGATTGTAGAAGTACGCGCTGCCAGCTCAGAAGAGCTGGCCCATGGTCACGCGCACGGCCCCGGCGGGCATCAGCATTAAATCAGGTTATGCTGCGTAATTGTCCTGCAGATATTCCAGTATATCGGCTGACTCGAACATACCCTGTTGTGTATTCGGGTCGTACAGATAGGGTATGGACACCTTGCCTTCGGTATCTTGCAGCATGCGTCGATTATCCAGCTCGCTGTCGGGCGTAATATTCAATTTGCTGCGCACTGGCGGCAAAATCCATTCCTGTAACTGGGTACGACCGCAACTCCGCAAGATGTAGGGGATTTCCATGGCGCACAGTAATTCACGCACGGGGCGGGCATAGGGGCTGGACTCAAAGCTGTATAGCTCCAGCAGATATTCGGGCTCTACACTACTTCTGGCAGACAGGTTACGCGTGCTACGCGGCGCGCTGGCCAACATCGAACCCAAGGTCTGCAGTTTCCCAGCCTTCCACTTAAGCGGCAATTCGCGCTGGCCATAGGTCTTGAACAGATAGGCTACGATATCCAGGGACTCGTACATCTCTGTTGAGGTATTAGGGTCCACCAGATAGGGAAACTGTGTCTTACCACCGCGCTCCTGGAGCTCCGGACGAAATCGCTGACCGCCTTTGGGGCAAGGATAAATTTCAGCATCCAGGTCCAACTCAGTAAATACTTCGCGCACCAGACGGCAGTAGGGACAATTTTCGATATCATACAGCTGCAGCATCTTTTTTGGCTTAACGGCCGCAGGGTCACTTTGTATTCCGCTGGTACCGCGCACCAGGGTAGCCAGCATTGATGTTGCCATGTTTCCAACCATTACCTAACCCTCACCTAAAGCTTGATACTCTTTTTCCAGGCGTTTTGCCGCCTTCTTGGACACGCCACCCAGTACCCCGATGGCGTGACGAATGCGTGCGCGACTCATGTCTGGACCCAGCAGCTCCATCGAGTCCACCACGGAAAATGATGCACTGGAGCCAGCAATGGCAACGAATAACGGCGCCAGGAAATCCTTCACTTTGACCTCCATTGCGTCGGCGATAGCTTTCAGATCGTGCCATACCGTGTCACGGGTCCAGTGGCGCTGGGCTTCCAGGCGCCACAGGGCAAACTGCATACCCTTGACGATATCCTCACGCTCGCCTTTCACCGCCTCAAAGCTCGCTTCATTGAGTGGCAAGGTACCAGAGACCAGGAAACTTGCCAGTGGTGCAAAATCACTCAGGGTCTCCATACGCTTCTGGGCATGAGGCAGTACCTTCATCAGATTCTCCTGATTAAACGCCCATGCCACCAGTCGCTGAGCCAGCTGCGCTTCATCCAAATCCTCGCGAATCCACATGCCATTCAGCCAGCTGAGCTTTTCAACATCGAAAATGGGTCCACCCAAAGATACGCGCTGAATGTCGAACTGGGCCAACATTTGCTGTAACGAAAACTTCTCACTGTCGTCCGGCATAGACCAGCCCATGCGACCCAGATAGTTCAGCAGCGCCTCAGGCAAAAAGCCCATGCGCTGATAATATAATATGCTGGTGGGGTTTTTGCGTTTACTCAACTTGGACTTGTCCGGGTTGCGCAGCAATGGCAGGTGGCACAACTGCGGCATATCCCAACCAAAATACGCATAGAGTAATTTGTGTTTGGGCGCTGAATTAATCCACTCCTCACCACGCAGTACATGGGTAATCCCCATAAGGTGGTCGTCCACCACATTGGCCAGGTGGTAGGTGGGCATGCCATCCGATTTAAGCAGTATCTGCGCATCCACCATGCTCCAATCCAGCTCGATGGTGCCACGCAGCATATCATCCACTGCACAAGCGCCCTCCTCTTCCGGCACTATCATACGAATCACATGGGGGTCGCCAGCCGTTGCTCGTCTGGTCACCTCATCCTCGGGCAATTGCAGATCCGAATACTTCAGGGCAGTACTGTTGCCCTCTGCACGACGTGCTTCGCGCAATTCGGTGAGTTCCGCTGCCGTGCGGTAACAGATAAAAGCATTACCCTGATCGACCAATTGCTGCGCATACTTGCCATACAGCTCCATGCGTTCGCTCTGTCGATAGGGCCCGTGTTCGCCACCCACATCCGGACCTTCATCCCATTCCAGGCCCAGCCAGCGCAGAGAGTCCAGAATAGCCTGCTCAGACTCTGCGGTACTGCGGCTTTGATCTGTATCTTCGATGCGCAGCAGGAACTTGCCACCGTGGGCTCGGGCAAAACACATATTGAAAAGGGCGATATAGGCGGTGCCTACGTGAGGGTCGCCAGTGGGTGACGGCGCAATGCGGGTACGAACGGTCATGGTTATCTGGTTTCTGGAGTAAGAAGAGCCGCGATTATACGGGGTCAGCGACCTAAATCCCATATTTGCATGTGCGGCAATGGTGCGCATTGCGCACCCATAGAAGTCAAAAAATGCGCTAACGCTTGCGTGCTATCACGCGTCACCCTACCTATTCGCCAACGCCAACTTCTCCGCTTCTCGCACCTGAACGACCGCAGGATGTTCGGTTACCCGCTGCACAAACGCCGCGTAACGTGGCCAACGGCTGGCATCTACGGTATAGCCACCGTAAGCCGCGTTATACAAAGGCGAAACGATACTGATATCTGCGGTACTCAGCGCGCCGAACAAAAAGCCCTCCTGGGGCACCCTGGTCTCCAGGTAATCGAAATGCGGAGGTATTAACTCCTTTTCTGCACTGGCGACACGCTCGGCATCCGTTTCTTTACCAAAGAGATTGGGGTTGGCAAATTTTTCGATAAAAATAATGGACGTGGCTTCCACCAGTTTGCTATCTCCGTACTCCTCCAGGAACCGCGCCTCAGCCCGCTGCTCTACGCCCTGGGGCATTACCGCTGGCTCTGGGTACTTCTCATCCAGGTACTCACAAATCACACTGGAATCGGCCAACGAAAAATCACCGTCCACCAGCGCGGGAATTTTTCCCAACGGACTGATAGCCCTGAAGTCAGCATCAGTGCTGCCGGGCATTATCGACTCCACCTCATAGTCCAGTCCCTTAAGGGTCAGGACCACCGCTACTTTGCGCACGAATGGCGACAACTGCACACCTATTAATTTCACTTTACTCTCCTACTATCGATTAACTTCGATTAACAGAACAACAGCCAACTGCCCGCTGCAATATAAACTTCTAGTGTACCGAACATACCAGAGACCCATGGAATTTCGGCCGCCGGGTTGGCGCTCCTGGCAGCCGGGCAGCAGGTCGCTCAGGTAATGGTAAAGCCAGCGTCGATCGTAATAATTTGGCCGGTCATGACATCGGTCCCGGTGATAATCGACATAATACTGTCCGCCACATCCTCAGGCGTAGAGACTTTACTCAGCGGCGATTTGTCGCGCACCAGGGCTTTCACCCCCTCCCAGTCATCCGCCCAACCCTCTTGCGCCCAACGACCATCTATCAAGCCGGGGCAAATCGCGTTAACGCGAATATTCTGCTCGCCCAGGGCCTTGGCCAGTGTGCGGGTCATGCTATTAAGGGCTGCCTTGGAGGCGCAGTAAGCCATGGAACTGCCATTAGTAGTCAACCCTGCGATGCTGGAGGTCATTACAATCTCGCCGCCACCGCGCTTGGCAATTTCCGGCGCCGCCGCGCGGGTCATATAAAACGGCCCCATAAGGTTGGTGCCCAGGGTGGACTGCCATATTTCGTCGGTGAGTTTATCCAGTTGCTTGTGTTCGACATAGGTTGTGGTGCCGGCATTGTTCACCAGAATATCCAACTGCCCGAAAGCAGTCACCGCTTGATCCACCAGCTTGACACATTGGGCTTCATCGCTAACATCGGCCCGACACAAAATGGCTGCACCGCCCGCCTCTGTAATTCTGGCTACGGTCTGCTCTGCACCCGCCAATGTGTTGGCATAGTTCACCACCACCCTGGCCCCGAGTGCCGCGAGTTTAACAGCCAACTCTGCACCGACGCCTGAACTTGAACCGGTGACGATTGCGACCTTGTTTTTGACATCCATTACTTTCCCCTTCAAACCTGTGTTAACGCATTCTGCCATCCAAACGCCTTGATGACACGCAGGAAAGGCGCATCAAGCTCGGCCTCCACTACCAGTCTCTTCCCGGATATCGGGTGGATAAATTCCAGCCTGGTACAGGCCAGCAGCAATCGCTGGCAGTCATACTGCGCCTTAAAAAAACGGTTGTGTAAGCCTTTACCATGCTTGGCATCACCAATTATGGGGTGGCCAATATGCTTCATATGACGGCGCAACTGATGCTTGCGGCCAGTCTCCGGGCATAAGTGCACAAGCGAGTATCGCGTTTGTGGGTAGCGATCTACCGCGACCGGGATTTCCACCGTTGCCAACCGCTTGTACCGTGTACGGGCTTCCTGTGCAGGCTTGTCTGTGCGACTATCTCGGTCGGCGATCTTGTCCAACTGTTGCTTAAGCGCATAATCGATAATACCGGCACTCGGGCAATGTCCACGGACGACTGCCAGGTAATGCTTGTGCACGCTTCCCGCCGCGAACTGCTCAGACAGTGCCCGGGCCATGGCGCTGGACAAGCCAAACAGCAATACCCCTGAGGTGGGCTTGTCCAGGCGATGTACCGGAAATACATGCTGGCCGACCTGGTTACGCACTATCTGCAGCGCAAACCGCGTTTCATGACGATCGATAGGGCTGCGGTGAACCAACAGTCCCGATGGTTTATTCACGGCCACCAGATAATCGTCGCGATATAGCAGCGCACACTCTTCACCGTCAATCATGACCACTCGTGCTATGTGCGTTTATAAAAAGTTGTGGGAGAATATCATTATCTTTGATCAAATCGAAAATAAACACGGACGTATCATGCCAACTCGACTCCTGGTGCTACTCCTTGGGATTACCGCTCTTGGAGCCTGCAGCAAAACGCCGGTGCAACTGCAAACTCCCAAAGGCGAATTGCTGGGCTATGTGGATGAAAATGTTGAGCATTACCTGGGTGTTCCCTATGCCCAGCCGCCCGTTGGGGATCTGCGATGGCGTGCACCGCTCCCAATTGAGCCTTGGCAAGGGACTTTGAGCGCGCAGCACAATGCCAATATTTGTGTACAGTTCTCACCCCTCTCTGGATCGCTCACGGGGGATGAAGACTGCCTGTATCTAAACGTGTGGACTCCAGCGGAAAAACCGGACAAACCAATGCCTGTCATGGTGTGGCTGCACGGCGGCGGCTTCATCATTGGTCAGGGTAGCTACACCAAAGAAGACGGCCAACGCCTGGCAGCGCGCCAGGATGTTGTCGTTGTCACCATCAATTACCGTCTGGGAATCTTCGGTTTCATGGCACACCAGGCGCTCACAAACGAAGACGCGGAGCACCCCACCTCGGGCAACTACGGTATCGAAGACCAGACCGCAGCACTGCGCTGGGTGCAAGCCAATATACGTGCGTTTGGTGGTGACCCGGATAATGTCACGATCTTTGGCCAGTCCGCCGGCGGCATCAGTGTTTGTGCACAACTGGCGTCCCCTTTGGCCAGCGGCCTGTTCCACCAGGCCGTTATACAAAGCGGCCCCTGCGTAGGTCCTATGTCATCAAGAGCCGCCGTAAGCAAACTGGGCGCCAAGGCTGAAGCCAGCCTGGGCTGCGATACCGCCACAGACACATTGGGCTGCATGCGCAAAAAAAGTGCCGAGGAAGTCGCTAACACTCTGCCTCCGGATCCCTCGCTGGGTTTTGGCAAGGGGTTCACTTTCTGGTGGCCAGTGCACGATGACAAGGTACTACCGCTGCAGTTTATGGATGCCTTCGAGTCCGGTCAGTTCAACAAGGTACCGGTGATTAATGGCTCTACCCTGGATGAGGCTACGCTGCTGATCTGGATGTCGCATAACCTGCGCTTTAAACCACTACAAGCGGAGCAGTACCTGACCCGACTGGAGTATTTGACAGGCAGTTCCGAGCTGGCAGAACAAGTAGCGCAGCAATATCCACTGGCGGACTATGAAAGCCCCTATGCAGCGCTAACCGCATCTTTTAGCGATGGCTACTTCAATTGCATGGCGCGTCAGCAGGCACAGGCCCTGAGCAATCACGTCCCCTTGTGGTCGTACCAATTCAACTATCGGGAAGCGCCCTTCTTCATTCCCTGGGCGGATCTGAAGGCATTCCACGCCGCCGAGATCCAATACGTTTTCGGACAACCGATGAGTTTCACGCGACAGAATTTTAAAGAAAAAGAAACAGCACTGGCAGACAGTATGATGAGCTATTGGGGAACGTTTGCGCGCAGCGGAAACCCCAATGGCAGTGGCCCGATTACCTGGCCAGCTTATGGAGACAGTGACCAGACACTGTTATTTAACCTGCAAAACAGTATCGCCAACGGTGTCCACAAACAAGACTGCCGTTTCTGGCAGGAGTTACCCTATCTAAGGGCACCCTATCATTAGGCAGGCCGCGCTTGGCTAATGTGCGTGATGGGATGATAATGCGGGGCAGACTCAAAAAATAAACTCAGGAGACGGCAATGACCAATCAGCGCCTGTTACCCGATATTATCGGTAATACCCCACTACTACACCTGCGCAAGGTTTCTGAACTCACCGGTTGTAACATCTACGGCAAGGCCGAATTTATGAACCCCGGTGGTTCGGTAAAAGATCGCACGGCCCTGGGTATCATTCGCGCGGCTGAACGTGCCGGCGAATTGAGACCCGGCGGTGTCATCGTTGAAGGTACTGCGGGAAATACGGGTATAGGCCTGACTCTGGTGGCCAACGCGCTGGGATATGAGTGCGTCATTGTGGCGCCACAAAATGCCAGCCAGGAGAAAATTCAGCAACTGGAGATGCTTGGTGCGGAGTTATTACTGGTTCCCTCCGTCCCCTACTCCGACTCCCATCACTACATTCACACAGCAGAGAGAGTCGCTCATGGGCGAGCCAAGGAAGAGGAGCATGGCGCCATCTGGGCAAGACAGTTCGATAACCCTGCCAACCTGCAGATACATTACGACACCACAGGACAGGAAATCTGGGAACAGACCGATAAAAAGATAGACGGCTTTATCTGCTCAGTAGGAACAGGCGGGACACTGGCAGGCGTTGCGGCTGCGCTGCGCGAGCATAATCCGGAGGTAAAGATCGGCCTTGCAGATCCCATGGGCTCATCTCTTTACAGTTACTATAACGGCGGTGAACTGAAATCCGAGGGTGAGTCCATCGCAGAGGGCATTGGCGTCTCTTTCGTACCGGGTAACCTGGCGGGCCTGGAGGTAGATTTTTCATGCCAGGTGGATGATGACGTGGCTCTGCCCTATGTCTTTGATCTGCTGAAAAATGAAGGCATTTCCATAGGCGGCTCCGCTGGCATCAATATTGCCGGCGCCGTGGCTCTGGCAAAAGAGCTCGGCCCCGGCCATACCATCGTCACCATCTTGTGTGATTCCGGTAGTCGTTACCAGAGTAAGTTGTTCAACCCGGAATTTCTGTGGAAGCGCAAATTGCCCTACCCTGAATGGATGGCCAATTAACACATCCCCGGGCATTCAGCCCGGAGAAAAATGCATGACCAATCGTTACATAAACAGCTGGCGAGCTATCAGGATGATGCCGGCCCATGCAACCGCGAAAGCTATCGGTCGAACCAGTGGCACAGCCGCCAGGTAGATAATCGCGTGAGCGAGTCGGCTGAAGAAAAACAACTGGGCGCCGAGAATCGTCATGTCATTGGACACACCCATTGCCTGAGCTACCAGAACCACCGGGGCGAACATCAGCAAATTTTCCATCATGTTGTCGCGCAAGCGCGTGACACGGGCATGAAATACTCTTTTTTCGGGTAGCTCATCCCGCGATCCCGCCTGAGCCATCAGCCCGTTCGAGAGAATGCCGGCACTGGCCTGAATAAGCAGAGTCAGCATCAGCAGACCGACGCTTAGTATCAACAGGGTTAATTCAGTAGTCATCACTTATCACCTTGGCTTTATTGTTATCGTTAATGTTGCCGCTAGTGTAAATCATTTATCGGGCCAACGCAGGCACCAAGCCGGGCCATGTCCGGCTGTATCTGCCGCTACGCTTGACCTTCCCTTTGCATAACAGGCCAAAGCTCTTATACTCCCGCTTCAACCCTAAGGGGTGGCTTTGGCCTGAGATGTTTGTCTGCACGACAAATGAACCCTTGAACCTGATCCGGTTAATACCGGCGTAGGAATAGGTCTTGTTAAACTTATCTAACGTCGTCACCGGGTCTCTTATACATATTGGAGACTCATCATGTCACTTACACCACACCCGCTGCCTGGCGCACTGATATTAACGGGCTTATTAACAGCCAACGTTAGTGTCGCGACGCCGGCTGATGTCCTGGAAGAAATCGTGGTAACGGCCAACTTTCGCCAAACCCAACTGATGGATACCGTTGGCAGCGTCAGCGTACTGGAGCAACGCACCATTAACGAGCGCGCGGCGCAACATCTGCAAGACATACTCAATGCCGTGCCCAACGTAACCTGGGCCTCTGGATCATCGCGCAGCCGCTTTATACAAATTCGTGGAGTGGGCGACCTGGAACAGTACTACGATCCCAAATACTACCCGTCTGTGGGCATTATGCTGGATGACCTGGAACTGGGCGACAGCGCCAATGCCGGTATGCTGTTTGATGTCGCCCAGGTAGAAGTACTGCGCGGCCCACAGGGTACGCGGTTCGGTGCCAGCGCTCATGCAGGAATGATTAACATTAAAACCAACGGGCCCACCGATGAATTTGAAGGTGAGCTTAGCGGCGGTGCTGGCAATTACGACAGTTACAATCTGGGCCTGGTATTAAGCGGTCCACTAGGCAGTGAGCTGCAAGGCCGGATTGCGGTTCAGCAAAATAACAGTGACGGCTACATCGACAACGACCGCCTGAACAAAGATGACAGCAACAATTTTGATGAACTTACAACGCGAGCCACGTTGCAGTGGCGTCCATCCGACACGGCTCAATATGACTTCAGTGCCTTCTACTTTGACAGCGATAATGGGCTGGACGCCTGGTCACTGGACGACGAGCGCACCACCCAATCAGATCAGCCAGGCAAGGACACACATGAAACCCTGGCTTTTACCATCAGTGGCAATTGGTTGCTGGGTGATTCCAACTCTGTGGAAGCAGTTGCCAGCTATACCGACACAGAGACGCACTATCGGTACGACGCAGACTGGGTTTCCGATGATTTTTGCCAGACCTACCTGTGCTCCTTTGGCAATGATACGGCTCAGGAAATTTTCGACCGCGACCGCGACAAGCTGATCGCCGACATCCGGTTCCTGGGCGGGAACAACGAACTGAACTCAGGCGACGGACGCTACGTTATTGGCCTGTATGCGAACACCGGTAGTGAAACACTGGATTACGCTTACCCCAGCATTTGGTACGGAGACTACGCCTCCAGCAGTGACTACGACACCGACCGTTACGCGATTTACGGTGAGTATGAGTATGCAGCAACGGCCAGGCTGACACTTGTCGCTGGACTGCGAGTCGAACACTTTGAAGATGACTACAAGGACAGCAACGCCTACAGCACCGACAACAGCGATGATCTGTGGAACGGCGAACTCAGTGCCCGCTATGAATTCGGTGATAACACCATGACCTATGCCACTGTGGCACGCGGTAGTAAACCGGGCGGCGTTAACACCACCGCCAGCGCCAACCAGCCGTGGATGTCGCCGCCTTTTCAAGCGTTTACCCAGGGCAAGTTGAACTTCGATGATGAAACCCTGATCAATACTGAAATCGGTATCAAGACGCAGCAACTCGATCAGCGACTGTCACTGAGCGCTGCGCTATTTTACGCTAAGCGGGAAAATGCCCAGCTGGAAAACTGGATGTGGGATGAGACGTCAGGCCTGTGGATTAGCTACCTGGACAGCACCAGCGACGCCGACAATTATGGCCTGGAGCTGGAAACTACATTCGCGGTGAACCAGCACATCGAACTTTTTGCCAACCTCGGCTGGCTGCATGCAGAAGTAGACTCGATTGCAACCTTTGACCTGGATGCAGCCGAGTTCGTCACCAAAAATAACCGTGATCAGGCCAAATCTCCCGAGTACCAATACAACATTGGTGCAAGGGTGACTTTCAATGATCAGTGGTCCGCACGGGTGGAGGCCGAAGGCCAGGACGACAGCTTTTACGGCTACTACCACGACGGCAAACTCGATAGTTACGACCTGGTCAACGCCAGCCTGCATTGGCAAGGTGAAAAAATCGACGTAACACTGTGGGGGCGCAATCTAAACGATGAAGACTATGCCGTACACGGCTTGTACTTCGGCGCGGATCCGCGTGATGACTTTGGCGCCTTTGGCAACGAAACATACCTGCAACTCGGTGAGCCGCGCACCTACGGCGTAAACGTCAATTATGCTTTTTGATCGCAAAATGGCCACTTAAGGCCAGGGTACTCAATGATGACTGAGTTATCGGCAGCACTGGTGGTGGAAATTCTGGCCACTGCCGCCAACCTTGCGTTTATCATCCTGCTAATCAAGGAGAAGATTGCCTGCTGGTCATTTGGGATCGCCGGTAGTGCGCTCAGCGTCTATTTGTTCGTCGCTGCCGGGCTGTATTCCGAGGCATTTCTATACTTATTTTATGCACTAATGGGGTGCTGGGGCTGGCTGCGCTGGCATCGACGCGAAGTTCAGCACGACAACCCGGTGATCACCTGGGAGCCGCGCAGGCACGCCCGGGTGATACTGACCAGCTGCGCTGTCGCACTGGGACTGGGTTACTGCGTCTACTACCTTAGCGATGCACAGCGACCTTTCTTTGACGCCTTCACCACAACGTTTAGTTTTGTCGCGACCTACATGGAAATATCCAAGGTACTGGAGGCCTGGATCTACTGGATAGTCATTAACCTGGCGTCTGTCTGGCTCTACCAGGATCGCAACCTGGATATATACGCGGTACTGATCGGTTGTTACGCTGTTTTGTCAGTATGGGGCTTCATCACCTGGCGTAAAGCCTATCGTGAACAGGGTTTAGCCTGATTAGCCTGCCCCGCCACTCGACTGCAAATAATTAGCCATATGGCAGACTAGGAACCCGCTGTGACCACCGCGCTTTGGCGGAAATTTTCGGTCAGCTCCCAACCTCTACCCTTAAGTGCTGCGCGAGCCTGCGGAGAAAACTGTCCTGACAGCAACAACTTCTTGCGCTTGAGGCCGAGCTCCTGCATTTCACTGGTGGCGGCGGCAGTTGAGTTCGCTGCCCCTTCTGTCCAGGCCAGGTAATCGATAGGAAATGCACCGACCAGACTTCCAGAGCGCGACACCAGCCAGGCCCTGCCGGCCACACTGACGATATCTGCTACTTCTACTGTCGTCACATAGTCAGTCAGTATTTCCGCGTAATACGCCATGAAATGCGCGACTTGCTGGTCCGGAGCTGATGTTGCATAGGTGACAAAGATCTCGCGACCTTCGATGTCACCCATGCGCAGCAAAGCCTCGCAGATTACGGTCATCTCCGCTGGCGTGTAATTGTAGTTTTTAAGCAGCGCGTCAGCCTGGTAGCCCATGATACCTGCCTGTAGCAGCTTTTCTCTGTTGATTTTGGCAAGCGTCGCTGGCGGATTGTCCTTGAGTATATTTTTCATCGCGGCAAGGCTGGTCACCGTCGTTACGGTGCCCGCCAGGGTACCCTCTGTGCCCACCTTGATCGCCACAGACGTCACCATATTCCCGGCAGTAGCAGCGCGTGCAACCTCGCTCAATTGCTGTTGAAAGGGTTCAAAGTCAGTGTAGGGGTCAACACCCATGGCGACGGCATAACCACGTTTTGCCGCATCATAGCCCACAGCTGTCTTTAACACGTTGTCCTGATGGGGGTCATCGCTGGTGATAGCGCCGCCCACATTGCCCAACCAGCGCCCAACACCTCTGGCGGCATCCTTAGCGGTGTCCACGGGTTCATTCCACAGGGCTTTGCCACCTTCGACCATGCCGGTTACAGCACCCTTGGCGGCATCCTTGAATTCCTCACTTTCTTCCAGCTTAGCCAGCGCCATGGTGGCCTTCACTTCCTGGACGCGTGCCAGCAATTCTTCGGTCCCTGTCACTGAAAGTTCGCCATAGGACGAATTTATGGTGTAGCTGTTCTGCACGCCGTCGTTACTCACACGCTCCTCGACGGTATAGCCTTCGCCCGACAATACCGTTTTAGGCAGAACATCCGATGCAAGCAGCTGTAACGGCAGCTGCTGGAACGGTGGCGTTTCAGCGACAGCCAGGGGTGCGCCCGATATAACCGTTGCAGTTACTACCAGTTGTGATGCCATTTTGAGTAATTTGTGCGCCACCATACCCATCACCTCCATAAACAGGCAGTGATAGTGGAACCCTCAGGGATCAATAGCAACAGGCGATTTTCTATCGCCCCGATGATGGACTGGTGCGAACAGGCCGTTCTAATAAAGCCCCAAACGTCGAATTCACCGCCAAGGCTGAGTCCATGGCAGGACAATACGCGCTAATTGAACTGTAATTCCTCTGAGGGCAACAACTGTTCGTCGACCATGTTGTTGAAGTGAGCCCATTTCGCATAACACTCTTCAAAAACTTCGAGATTGGGCGAGCTGGACTTGAGGCCCAGTCCAACGACAGTTTGGGGGAAATCCTTGGTACCACCACAACTGCCGACAAAACTGAATTCAAACGGTTTTAACAGTGACTTAAACCCTTCCGGAGTGAATCTCCAATAATCGTTTGGATAGCCATGAATTGGAAAGCGCATAACAGAAGAGATAACAGCGATGCCGCCTGGACGAAGAATGCGGTAAATTTCATCGATCGCTTGTCTCGGATATTCAACATGCTCCAACGTATCCAACGATACAACCGTCCCCGCACAAGCATCAGGCAAGTCAATTTTATGCAGGTCGATCAGCAGGTCAACACCGGGCCCGGGTCGCATATCACACCCATAAAAATCGGTGTTTGGGAACAGACTGCGAAGGTCTGCAATTTCCGCATTGCCTTCAACCTGGAGTGACCCGAATTCGTAGACTGGGCCGACCAAGGGCAGTGTTTCAGTACATAAGTCCATAAATCGTTTGATAGATTTTCGCATTACATTCCTTTTAGCGCGGTATCGCGTGCAGTCAGTTAGAGCTAAGCCATTGGGATAGCCCGGGCTGATATACCTGGCCAGTAATTATCTGAATTCAATGAATTGTCACCAATGACCTGCTGTTGTCGCAAATTATCTGCACCAATGCAACAATTTCCAAATTCCACTGCATAGAACTCATCGTCGCGCAGTCGCTAATCTTTGTTAAAGACGACCCCAAGCTTAAGCTCCCGGTCGATGGATGCTGCTAGCCCATAATCTATGCAGTTCAATGCCTGGCGCGCTTTACTGGTGAAGATTTCTCCGCGATACTGTCCTTTTATATGGCTCATCCCGCAGAATTTATCGCTGACTGATTTACTGTTTGCTGTCATGGTATCCAATTGGCACGCCCTAATTCTGAGCCGATTGCACTGCACCCATTTATTCCTTGTCCAGGTCGTGATTTCTGGCATTCACTCACTGTAATTTTGGCGCGAATGAGACCACTCCAGGTTATTGTAAACTCTTGATATGAAAAAAATATTAGCAAGAAAATTTTCTATCGCCCCGATGATGGACTGGTCTGACCACCATTGTCGCTACTTCTGGCGACTACTGTCCAAGG
>JBALVO010000077.1:5781-17118 GCA_036961445.1 Halioglobus sp. | reverse complement strand
ATTACTTCGATTATGGAGCACGCCGAGCGGGTCAATGGCGCTACTGAAATAGTGTCTGTCACCCGGGATAATCCGCGACACCGTTACACCTATCGCGAGGCCTTTCTTCGGGCGCGTAAATTGGCCAATGGTATGGCCCAGTGGGGATTGGCCGCAGGTGACCGTATCGCCACCCTGGCATGGAATGATTATCGGCATTTTGAGACCTATTATGCCTCGGCCTGCAGTGGCTATGTCTGCCACACCATTAATCCGCGTTTGTTTCCGGAGCAGTTGGTTTATATTATTAATCACGCCGACGACCAGTACGTGTTCCTGGATCCGGATTTTGTGCCTCTGGTTGAAGAGCTGGCTGATCAGTGCCCGGGAGTCCGGGGCTGGATTGTACTGACTTCCGAAGAGCATATGCCGCAAACCTCTCTTGCTAACGTTAGCTGTTATGACACGCTGGTAGCGGCCGGTGCCGAGGATTTTCAGTGGCCGCAGCTGGACGAGAATGCCGCCTGCGCCCTGTGTTATACCTCTGGGACCACGGGCAATCCCAAGGGCGTGTTGTACTCCCACCGCTCCACCATGTTGCACGCCTATGCCACGATGATGCCCGATGCCATGGGTTTTTCCAGTAAGGACGTGGTGCTCCCCATAGTGCCTATGTTTCACGTCAACGCCTGGGGTACGCCCTATTCCTGCCCTATGGCGGGTGCGAAACTGGTGTTCCCCGGTAATAAAATGGGTGACGGCGAGACCCTGGCGGCGCTGATCAACGAAGAAGGTGTCACCATGTCTGCGGGGGTGCCTACGGTATGGCTGGGACTGCTGGCTTATCTGAACACGACAGGCAAGCGGGTGGAGTCGTTGCAGCGTATTTTAGTCGGTGGCGCCGCCTGCCCCTTGTCGATAATGGAGGAACTTGATACCTACGGCGTGGAAACCCGGGTGGGTTGGGGCATGACAGAAATGAGCCCTCTGGGCACGGTCAATGCCAGTCCCTCCTCGCGAGAGGACTACAGCGATGAGGCGTTCGCAAAAGTTCGCCTCAAGGCAGGTCGGCCGGTGTTTGGTGTTGAGATGAAAATCGTCGATGATCAGGGTAATGAGCAGCCCTGGGATGGTGTTGCTTACGGCTCGTTGAAAGTCCGGGGCCCCTGGATATGCTCAAACTATTTCAAGCTCGATGGCTCCGATGCCCACGAGGAGGATGGATGGTTTGAGACCGGTGATGTGGCAACCATCGATCCACAGGGAATTATGGCCATCACGGATCGCACCAAGGATGTCATCAAGTCGGGTGGGGAGTGGATATCGTCTATTGATGTGGAAAACGTGGCGACTGATCACCCCAAGGTAGCCGAGGCGGCTGTAATCGGGCACTTCCATCCCAAGTGGAGCGAGCGGCCCTTGCTTATTGTGGTTCGCGGGCCGACCGGGCAAGATCTCACGACTGAGGAAATGCTGGACTGGTTTGATGGCAAAATCGCCAAGTGGTGGACGCCTGACGCCGTGGAGTTCGTTGATGAAATCCCCCACACGGCTACCGGCAAAGTGCTGAAGGTCAAACTTCGCGAGCAGTTTAAGGGTTTCTCTTTTCCCCAGTGATCATTTGGCTGGATGGGGCGGGTGGCGGTCCCGGAGCCGCTGCTCTGCCTGGTGTGGGCGATTGGTGTGGCCTTTCCCCGCCTCATAATCAGCTGGACTATTCCTTCCTCGCTTTATAACTATTTGCACTATTCGTAAAATACTAACAGGTATTCTACGAATAGTTGTTCCCATTGGCCCCTCGACTGACTATTATTGCCCTTCTTGCTAACTCAGACTGTGTCCACGGCTATGGCGATGTCAGAAGATCAGTATCGACCCCGAACCCTGCCGCAGGTGGTTGCCGATGCTGCGGCTGCCTACGGTACGCGCATCGCCATCACCGATGGTCAGGTGCAGATGACCTATGCCGAGCTGGATGCCGCCAGAGTGCTGGCTGCTCGCGCATTTATCGCCGCAGGCCTGGAAAAGGGCGAACGCATCGCCATTTGGGCGCCCAATATCTATCAGTGGATTATTGCCGCTATCGGCGCACAGAGCGTGGGCGGCGTACTGGTGCCACTGAATACCCGGCTCAAGGGCGCGGAGGCTGCGTATATACTGCAGTCCAGCGGCGCCAAGATATTGTTTACGGTGGGTGACTTCCTGGGCGTTAGCTATCCGCAGCAACTGCGTGACCAGTCCTTACCTCGACTGCAGCAGATCGTGATGTTGTCCGGTGCGGCCGAGCACACGCAGTCATGGTCGGATTTTATCGCCGCTGGTGATGGCGTTACGGCTGCAGAGGTCGAGCAGAGAGCGGCGGCGCTGAGCCCCGACGATACACTGGACATCCTCTTTACCTCCGGGACCACGGGCAAGCCAAAAGGCGTGGTAACCAGCCACGGCCAGAACATACGCACGTTTGAGAACTGGAGTGCCACCGTCGGTTTGCGATCTGATGATAACTATCTGATTATTAACCCGTTTTTCCATTCTTTCGGATACAAGGCCGGATGGTTGGCAGCCATTATCCGCGGTGCGCGAATGCTGCCGGTGAAGAGTTTCGACCTGGATGAGGTGCTGGCACAGATTGCGCGGGAAAAAGTGTCGATGATTCCAGGGCCGCCCACTATATACCAATCCCTGTTGGCCCATCCACGGCGGCTGGACTATGACCTGTCGAGCTTGCGTCTGGCGGTAACCGGGGCGGCGCCGGTGCCGGTGACGCTGGTGCAGCAGATGCGTGAGGAATTGGGCTTTGAAGTGGTGGTGACCGCATATGGCCTGACTGAGACTTGCGGTGTGGTCTCTATCTGCCGCGCCGATGACAGCCCCGAGCGCATATCCCATAGCTCTGGTAGAGCGATGGAGGGTGTGGAAATGAAATGTGTGGATCGCACTGGCGTGCAGGTTGCCGCAGGCAGCGAAGGTGAAATCTGGTGTCGCGGTTTTAACGTGATGCGCGAGTACCTGGACAACCCTGCCGAAACCGCACAAGCCATTACCGCTGACGGCTGGCTCAAGACCGGAGATGTGGGAGTGATGGATGAGGACGGTTATGTGCGCATTACCGACCGCATCAAGGACATGTTTATTGTCGGTGGCTTTAACTGCTATCCGGCGGAAATTGAGAACACTCTGCACGGACTGCCCGGTGTGGCCAGAGCGGCGGTCATAGGGGTGGCTGATCAGCGCCTGGGGGAGGTAGCCCGGGCCTATATTGTGGCCAGTGCCGATGCGCAACTGGATGAGGGCGCTGTTATCGCCTGGTGTCGCGACAACATGGCCAATTACAAAGTGCCGCGCTCGGTGCGATTTGTGGATGACTTGCCAATGAACGCGGGCGGCAAAGTGTTGAAGAATCAATTACGCGAACTGGCAGCGCAGGAACCTGGCAGTGAGTCAGTGTCATGAATGATATGGCTGCCAACGCAGCGCCTGTGCCCATTGAGCTGGACGCGACGGATGAAGCCATTATCGCGTTGTTACGCGCCGATGGTCGTTTGGCGTACAGGGCAATTGCCCGGGAGTTGGGAATAACGGAAAACACGGTCCGTGCTCGTGTGCGACGCCTGGAAGAATCGGACACCATGCGTGTGGTGGCGGTGACCGATATTGAGGCCGCTGGCTTTGGTATGTTGCTGGCGATCGGGGTGCAGGTGGAAAACCGCTCACCGGAACAAGTGGCCCGGGAGATGGCGGCGATGCCCGAAGTATTTTCGGTAAACGTGGTGGTTGGCACCCATGATGTGGAGATTCTTGTGGTGGCCGAAGACCAGGGCGCTCTTAACGATTTGCTTAACAATCGCTTGGCGGGAGTGCCTGGTGTGCGCCGTTTGACGCCGGCACTGGCGGTGGATGTGTTAAAGAACCAGCCGGACTGGGTGCCGTTTCATGACGCGCCGTAAGCTGGACGAGATAGACCAGGCGATTGTTGCGCGGTTGTCCCGTGACGCGCGCCTCAGCAATGGCCACATCGCTGCTGAGCTGGGTGTGACCGAGGGTACGGTGCGAGCCCGTATCAAGCGTATGGAAGAGGAGAAACTCATACGCATTACCGCCGTCACCAATATCGACAGATTTCGGGATGCGGCGCTGGCCTATATCTGGATTGAGGTGGAGCGCAGCGGTCAAGCCAGGGCGGTAGCCGAAGCGCTGGCCGCAGTTCCCGAACTGGGTTTTGTCGGCGTGATGTTGGGCCGTTCCGATATCCTGGCCATCACCATGGTGCGCAATGCCGAGCACCTGGCGGAGTTTGTGCACAAGCGAATCAGCAGTGTCGCGGGGGTGCGGCGCACAGAAAGCACCCTGGGGGTGAATTTTATCAAGCACGATTACCGCATGGCGCGGATAGTCAGCTAAACACAGAAGGAATGAAGATGGACAAGCAAATGACCGCGGCCCAGGTCGTAGCGCAACTGCAAGATGGCATGACGATCGGTATCGGTGGTTGGGGTCCGCGGCGCAAGCCCATGGCCCTGGTGCGGGAGATTCTGCGCTCCGACCTTCAAGATCTGATCATTGTGGCCTACGGGGGAGCAGATGTCGGCATGTTGTGTGCAGCCGGTAAGGTAAAGAAAGTGGTGTTTGCTTTTGTCTCTCTGGATTTTATTCCGCTGGAACCTTACTTCCGCCAGGCTCGTCAAAGCGGTGCTATCGAGGTCATGGAGATTGATGAGGGCATGATGTTATTGGGCCTGCGCGCTGCGGCCTGGGGCCTGCCGTTTATTCCGACAGAGGTAGGCTTGGGCACCGACATCGTGACGCAAAATCCCGATATCAAGGTCATCGACAGCCCCTATGATGACAAGGAGTGGGTGGCCATGCCGGCGCTGCATCTTGATGTGTCGCTAATTCATGTGGATCGGGCTGATGTTCGGGGGGTGTGCCAGATTGCCGGACCCGATCACTATATGGATGACTGGTATGCCCGGGCCGCAGACAAAACCTTTGTTTCCTGCGATGAACTGGTGGAGACCGGGTTTTTCCATGATCCGGAACAGGCCCGCAAGGTGTATTGGGAGCGCTCCGCAACCACCGGCGTAGTGCATATTCCCGGCGGTGCCCACCCCAGTTCCTGCAGTCCGATGTACGGTTTTGATGTGCCGCATTTCAAGGCCTACACCGCCAGTGCCAAAGAAGGCGGTATACAAGCGTACATGACGCAATTCGTCGGTGCTTCCGAGCAGGAGTATCAGGTCAACGTTGGTGGCCTGGATGCGATCAAGTCCATTGAACTTCCCACTTATTAATCGGCCCAGGAGAGAGACGCAATGAGTAATGATTACACCCTGGCTGAGTTATGTATCGTGGCTGCTGCACAGGCTTTTCGTGATGATGGTGAGATCCTGGCCACCGGCATTGGTGTTATCCCGCGCCTGGCTGCCAGTCTCGCGATGAAAACCTTTAGTCCCGACTTAATGATGACGGATTCCGAAGCCTATTTGTTGAGTGAGCCCAATCCGTTGGGCCCGCGCGGCGAAGATTTTCAGCAGGCTAATGAGACCTGGATGGGTTTCTCACGTATTTTCGACAACCTGTGGAGCGGTAAGCGACACGCCATGTTGGGTCCCACCCAGATCGACCAGTACGGCCAGTCCAACACCTCGGCACTGGGCGGTACCTACCAGCAACCAAAAGTCATGATGTTGGGTGCTCGCGGATTTCCTGGTAACTCCATCTCGCACCCCAACAGTTTTTTTGTGCCCAGTCACAATGATCGGGTATTTATGGCGGGAGAGTGCGACTTTGTATCTTCCATAGGCTACAACCCGGCGCGTCTGCCCAGGGGGCGATCGCTGGATGATGTAGATATTCGCCTGGTGGTTACCGACCTGTGTGTGATGGATTTCGGAGGTCCGGGGCACCAGGTGCGACTGCTGTCACTGCACCCTGGGGTCAGCGCGGCGCAGGTGCAGGACAATACCGGTTATGACATTCATATTCCGCACGAGGTGCCCACTACCACAGCGCCCACTGCCGGGCAATTAGCGATCATTGCCGCGCTGGACCCACACAATCAGCGCGCTCACCAAATCAAGAACAACCCGCCGGGAATTCGTGCCCCGGACGTTGGTTCCTGAGTAAAAGGCTGCCGCTATGCTGGAGACGCGATTAACACAAAAGCTGGGCTGCAAATACCCCATTGTGCAGACCGCAATGGGCTGGGTCGCTGATCCCAACCTGGTGGCGGGTAGTTGTAACGCCGGTGGTTTTGGCTTTCTGGCAGGGGCAACTATTCCGCCGTCTGAGATGGAGCGTGACATCCTGCGAGTCAAGGAACTCACCGCCAAGCCCTTCGGTGTGAACTTCCATATGTATCAGCCCAACGCGGCGGATATCGTTGCCATGGTGATTCGCCACGGCGTGCGTGCAGTCAGCTATTCGCGCTCACCGGGGCCCGAGTTCATCCACAAACTTAAAGATGCCGGCGTGGTATGTATGCCCACGGTAGGTCTGCCCAAGCACGCGATCAAGGCGGTAGAACTGGGTGCCGACGTGGTCACCGTGCAGGGTGGGGAGGGGGGTGGCCATACCGGTGCGATACCCACAACCCTGCTAATTCCGCAGGTTATTGACGCAGTAGGGGACAAGGTGCCGGTGGTTGCCGCCGGTGGTTTTAAAGATGGCCGCGGATTGGTTGCAGCTCTGGCCTGGGGCGCCGATGGCATTGCCATGGGTACGCGTTTTCTGATGACCGATGAGAGTCCCGTGCCGCGCGAGACGTTACAGCGATATATCGATTGTAAGAATCCCGGCGAAATAATTGTATCCAGGGCGATGGACGGATTGCCCCAGCGCATGATCCTGAATGAATTGCTGGCGGAGCTCGAGAAAGCCGGAAAGTTCAGGAAACTGCTGATTGCCATGCGTAACGGTATGGCCTTTCGCCGGCACAGTGGCGCTTCATTTTTTGGTTTATTGAAATCGGCCATTGCCATGAGCAAGGATGATGACATGACCGCGGCCCAGGCCATTATGTCAGCCAATGCCCCTATGATTATCCAAAAAGCGATGGTGGATGGTCAGCCATCGCAAGGTGTATTGCCCAGTGGTCAGGTGGCGGGTGTTATCGACGAACTGCTGACATGCGAAGCACTGATTAATGCCATTGTGGTCCAGGCCGAGCAGCGCCTTTCCCTGCTGGCGTCGCGCGCCGGTTAACAGCCAGAAACAGGAAATCATTATGTCCAACCCTTTTCATACCAGTATCCAGAACGGCATCGCAGAAATGATTCTTGATCACCCGCCGGTGAATGCGTTTGATAGTGCCGGGTGGTTTGCAATTGCTAACGAGATAGATGCACTGGGTGTTAATGACGAGGTGCGCGTCATTATTATCGCCGCGACCGGCAAGGGTTTTTGCGCCGGGGTAGACATCAAGGAACTGGCGGCTGACCCCGGCAAGATTGTTGCGGTGAACAAAGGCAATTACGAAACCTTCCGCGCGATTCATCGCAACCCCAAGCCGGTAATTATTGGCCTGCACAGCTTCGTACTCGGCGGTGGCATCGGTATGGCAGGGGCAGCAGATATATTGATAGCCTCCGACTGCACGCGTTTTGGTGTGCCGGAAATTGACCGTGGCGCCATGGGCGGCGGCGCGCATTTGCAGCGCATGTTTCCCGTGCAAAAAGTACGTTACATGTATTTCACCGGAGAATTTATCGACGCGCAAGAAGCCTACCGCCTCGGTGCTGTCGAGCGAGTTGTGCCGCTGCAAGAGCTGTTACCCACTGCCCGGGACATCGCCGCAAAGATAGCCGAGAAGTCCCCGGCCATGGTCAGGCTGGCCAAGGAGGCGTTAACCGGCATCGAGGACGGTAACCTGGAAGATAAATACCGCTGGGAACAGGGATTTACCCTGGAGGCCTACACCATGGGTGACTCGCAGGAGTCCCGCGACGCTTTCGTTGGCAAGCGCGACGTAGAATTTTAGGACCGGAACTCATTATGGATTTGGCATATACACAGCAGCAGCAGACCTTCCGCGCGGAAGTGCGGGACTGGCTGACGGAAAATGTTCCGCAGCGTCCGCTGCAGACGTTTGACACGCAACAGGGGTTCGCGCAACACCGGGCGTGGGAAGCGACACTGAATCAAGGCCGCTGGGGTATGGTCACCTGGCCCGAGGAATTGGGCGGTCGCGCCTGCAACCTAATTGAGTGGCTTATTTTTGAAGAAGAATACTACCGCTCGGGAGCGCCGCTGCGCGTTAACCAAAATGGCATTTTCCTGCTAGGCCCGACCTTGATGGAATACGGCACCGAAGAGCAAAAGGCGCGCATCTTGCCGAAGATGGCCACCGGTGAAGAGGTGTGGTCCCAGGGTTGGTCCGAGCCCAATGCCGGTTCTGACATGGCCGCGATTCGCTCCCGGGCTGAATTACAGGGCGACAAATATATTATCAACGGACAAAAAACCTGGTCTACCCGCGCAGTTTGGGCGGACTGGTGTTTTGGCATGTTTCGTACTGACCCTGAATCGGAGCGCCATCGCGGATTGACGTTCATCCTGGTACCGCTGGATACGCCGGGTATCACTGTGCGACCCATACCACAACTGGATGGTCTGCCCGGGTTCGCCGAGATCTTTTTCGACAACGTGGAAGTGTCGGTGACCAATCGCCTGGGTGATGAAGGCGCGGGTTGGAGCGTGGCGATGGCGACCGCCGGATTTGAGCGCGGTTTGATGCTGCGTTCACCGGCGCGTTTTCAGGAGACCGCCCGTCGACTGGTTGAACTTTACAGCGTGAACAAGGAAACGGCAGAAGCGGATCCGGCGGTGAAGAACGCGGTGATAAAGGCCTATCTGGACGCGGAGAGTTATTGTCTTGCGACCTACCAGACCGCCTGTCGCTTGACTCAGGGTGGCAAGATAGGCGCCGAGTCATCCACCAACAAAATTTTCTGGTCAGAACTGGACCAGAATATGCACGCCACCGCGATGAGCATTCTCGGTGCCCGGGCTGAGCTGTTGCCGCATGCACCGGACGCAGCGGGCGTTGGTCATTGGCTGGACGGCTGGCTGTTTTCACAGTCGGGACCTATTTATGCCGGCACCAATGAAATTCAGCGCAATATCATAGCTGAGAGAATGCTGGGAATGCCGAGATAAGTTATGGATTTTACGTTTAGCGAAGACCAGTTGTTATTCCAGGAATCCGTCCGTGATTTTCTGCGCAACGAGATAACTCCGGAGCGTATCCGCAGCAGTTGGACGACCACTAGCGGTCGCGACCCCGGGCTGTGGCAACAGCTCACCGAGCTGGGACTGGTGGGTATGACGGTTCCGGAAGAATTCGGTGGTCTGGGAATGAGTGAGCTGGACTTCGTGTTATTGGCACAGGAGTGTGGCTATGTGGCTTTGCCAGAGCCATTGGTGCACACCGTGCTGGTTGCCGTGCCGTTGCTGAAGGATCTCGGCGGTAACCTCGCCCGGCAGTGGTTGCCCCGCATTGCCGCCGGTGAGGCAAAAGTGATGGTCGGGCTGCAACAGAACCTGCTGACAGAGGATGCTCATATTGCCGACTTGTTGCTGTTGCAGCGTGACGACAATCTTTATGCACTGGCAGCTGACCAGGTAGAGCTGCGCTGCAATGAATCCATTGATCCATCGCGCAAGCTGTTCGCCGTAGAGTTTGCTGCCGATACCCAGTCCTTAGCCAATGGAGTCCGCGCTACGCAATTGACGGGATCCACCCTGAATCGCGGCGCACTGGGTTGTGCAGCGCAGGCGTTGGGATTAGCCCAGCGCATGGTTGATATGTCGGTGCAGTATTCCACTGACCGGCAACAGTTTGGTCAGGCTATCGGATCCTTTCAGGCGGTGAAGCATCATATGGCCAATGTTGCCGTAGCATTGGAATATGCCAAAGCACCGGTATATCGCGCCGCCTACAGTATCGCCGAGGCACAGGATATTGCCGCACATGCAGTGTCTCACGCCAAGATCGTAGCCTGCGAAGCGGCAAATCTTGCAGCCAAGCATAGTATCCAGGTGCACGGCGCCATGGGTTACACCTGGGAAGTTGACCTGCATCTATTTATGAAAAAAGCCTGGGCCCTGGCCAATACCTGGGGCGACGCCGGCTTTCACAAAACCCGAGTGGCGCAACACATATTTGCTGACGGCGCCCGACTGGGTGCCGGCGCGACTTTCGGCTAAACACCCGCGAACGAGGAACAAGATAATGGCTGACGCCTATATAGTTGATGCAGTAAGAAGCCCCACCGGCCGGCGCAAGGGCGGTTTAGCGGATGTGCATGCTGCCGATCTGGGTGCCCATGTGCTCAAGACCCTGGTGGGGCGCAATGCTATTCCCGACGTGGATTATGACGACGTAATGTTTGGCTGCGTTGACACCATTGGTCCCCTGGCCGGTGACATTGCCCGAACCTGTTGGTTGGCGGCGGGACTGTCCGATGAAGTGCCCGGTACCACCATCGACCGGCAGTGTGGATCCTCGCAACAGGCCGTGCATTTTGCTGCACAGGCGATTATGGCGGGGGTTAACGACGTGGTGATTGCTGGCGGTGTGCAGACCATGACCCAGATTCCCATTTCCTCCGCCATGCTGGCAGCTCAGCCCCTGGGATTCAGTGACCCCTTTTCTGGTAGCCAGGGATGGATGGCACGCTATGGAGATGTACCGGTGTCACAGTTCAATTCCGCCCAGATGATTGCAGACAAGTGGAAAATTTCTCGTGAGCAAATGGAAGCCTTCGCGCTGGAATCCCACACTAGAGCGCTGCGCGCTATCCAGGAAGGTCGTTTCCGCAGTGAAATTGCGCCGCTCAACGGCGTGGATATGGACGAGACGCCACGCAATACCACCATGGAGAAAATGGCAGAGCTTTTACCGCTGCAGGAAGGTGGCACCATCACAGCCGCAGTGTCCAGCCAAACCTGTGATGCCGCCTCCGCCATGTTGATTGTCTCGGAGGCTGCGCTTAAGCGTTACCAGCTCACGCCCCGGGCCCGTATTGCACACATGAGTGTGCGCGCCGCGGATCCGATCTGGATGCTGACCGCACCCATCCCTGCTACTGAATACGCCATGAAGAAATCCGGAATGAAACTGCAGGATATGGATCTGGTAGAAATCAACGAGGCATTTGCGTCCGTACCAATGGCCTGGTTGTTGGAAACTGGCTATCCCCACGAAAAGACCAATGTAAATGGCGGCGCGATTTCCCTGGGGCACCCACTGGGAGCGACGGGTACCAAGTTAATGACCACATTGCTGCACGAGTTGGAACGCAGCGGTGGGAAGTACGGCCTGCAGACCATGTGCGAGGGGGGTGGGCAGGCCAATGT
>JBALVO010000077.1:0-5681 GCA_036961445.1 Halioglobus sp. | reverse complement strand
GGCACGGGCTGCTAGCAACGCGGTATGTGTGGAGTGATCTGGTCGGACCTGAGCAGTGTGAGTTTGTATTGGCTGTAGCGCTGAAAAAAATATTGGTACAGGAGATGAGAAATGAGTGAGATTTGTGCAGGACGTGTCGTCATTATTACGGGCGCCGGTGGTGGCCTCGGTGCTGCCCACGCCAGGGTGCTGGCCCAGGAAGGTGCCAGCGTCATCGTCAACGACATCAATGAAGCCGCCGCTCAAGCTGTCGTTGAAGAGATTGTCGCTGCCGGTGGCAGAGCCGCTGTTAATACTTCCGACATAACCAACTACGACGACTCACTGCACGCGGTAAAGCAGGCTATTGATACCTTTGGCGATCTGCATGGCGTGGTCAACAATGCCGGTGTTAATCGCGATCGTATGTTCGCCTCCATGACGGAGGAGGAGTGGGACACCATTATGGCGGTGCACCTGAAGGGGCATTTTTGTATCAGCTCTCACGCGGTGCATTATTGGCGCGGCCAGTCCAAGGAAGGCAAACCGGTTGACGCAAGAATTATCAATACCAGCTCTGGCGCCGGACTGCAGGGCTCTGTTGGTCAATCCAATTACGCCGCTGCCAAGGCGGGAATTGCCGCGTTAACGCTTAACCAGGCAGCTGAACTGGGTCGCTATGGGATTACTGCAAACGCGATTACACCGGCCGCGCGCACCGGCATGACCACTGCCGTCGAGGAAATGGCAACACGCATGGCTAAACCAGAAGATGGCAGTTTTGATTACTGGGCGCCGGAGAACGTGTCTTCCCTGGTGGCGTGGTTGGCCTCAAGCGAATCTGCCGGGATTAGCGGTCGTGTATTTGAAGCCGAGGGCGGCAAAATTTCTATTGCTGACGGCTGGCGCTCCACCGCAGGTGTGGATAAGGGCGCGCGTTGGGAGCCGGCAGAAGTACAACAAGCCATTGCACAATTGTTGGCAGCAGAAGTTCCGGCGCAAAAAGTTTATGGCACGTAATGCGCTGTAGATAGAGAGGCAATTGACCCATGGAATTCAAATTCACGCAAGAGCAGGAAATGATCCGCGCGACCGCGGAGGCTTTCCTGTCCGAGGTTTCCACCAGCGCCGCTGTGCGCAAGGCCATGATCACCGAGCTGGGTTACGACCCACAGCTGTGGCAGCGGGTTTGCCACGACATGTTCTGGCCGGCGATTCATGTCCCCGAGCAATACGGCGGGATGGGCCTGGGTTATGTAGAGCTGGTGGCTATGCTGGAGCAGATGGGGCGAACCCTGTTCTGCTCACCTTTTTACTCCACGGTTTGCCTGGGGGTCAATGCACTGCTGGTCGCCGGTAGCGATGTGCAAAAACAGCAATACCTGGCGCAGATCATAGGCGGTACCACTGCAACACTCGCCTACACCGGAACCAGTGGGCGTTGGGATGCCGATGCCATCGATGTGACCTGTGAGAAAGACGCAGACGGCTATAAGCTCAACGGCACTTATCGCTTCGTGCCCGATGGCCACAGTGCGCAGTTGCTGGTGGTTGCCGCCAGAGAACCGGGAACAGCAGGTGAAGAGGGCATAAGCCTGTTTGTGATCCCTGCCGCAACAGCCGGGATTGTAAGGCATGCGCTGCCGACCATGGACCAGACCCGTAAGCAGGGGCAGTTACAGCTCGACAATGTCACTGTGCCAGCAGCGGCGTTGATGGGCGAATCTGGCCGGGCCTGGCCGCAGCTGGCGAAGATCATAGACCTGGCAACCATCGCTATTGCCGCCGATCAGGTCGGTGGCGCCCAGCAGTCGCTGGACAGCACCGTGGCCTACCTGCAGGAGCGGGTGCAGTTTGGTCGCGTGATTGCCTCTTACCAGGCAGTGAAACACAAGGCGGCCGATATGATGGTGCAAGTAGAGGGCGGTCGCTCCGCGATTTACTATGCGGCCTGTGTTGCAGACGAAGCGCTCAACGGAGGTGCGCTTGGCCAGGCGCTGCCTGAGGTGGCGAGTATTGCCAAGGCCTATTGCAGCGACGCCTACTTTTTTAATGCCGGTTGCGGTATCCAGCTGCACGGTGGAGTTGGCTTTACCTCCGAGTATGACATCCAGCTTTATTTCAAGCGCGCCAAGTCGACAGAAACATTTTTGGGTAATGGCGCCTACCATCGTGAGCGTCTGGCGCGCCAGTTACTGGACGCGGAGGCTGCTGCATGAAGTTGAGCTTTAGTGAGGCCGATGAACAATTCCGCCAGGAAGTGGCCAGTTGGCTCAGGGAGAATCTGTGCGGCGAGTTCGAAGTGATTCGAGGTCGTGGTGGTCCTGGTGACGAGCATATGTATGTGGCCGAGCGTAAGGCCTGGGAAAGTAAGTTGCACCAGGGTGGCTGGACCTGCATTGGTTGGCCGCAGGAATATGGTGGCCGTGGTGCCAGTGTCGAGCAGCAGGTGATTTTTAATGAGGAATATGCCCGCGCGGGTGGTCCCGGGCGCATGGGGCACATCGGTGAAACACTGACTGGCCCCACGCTTATCGCTTTTGGCAGTGCGCAGCAAAAACAACGCTACCTGCCAGGAATTCTGCGCGGTGAGGAACTGTGGTGTCAGGGGTATTCCGAGCCCAGTGCTGGTTCCGATCTGGCCAATGTAAAGACCAGGGCGCGATTGGATGATGCCACCGGACAATGGCAGATTACCGGGCAAAAAGTATGGACCTCCCTGGCGCACGAGTCCCAGTATTGTTTTGTTATCGCGCGCACGGATCCCGCTTCGGTTGGCCACAAGGGGCTGGGGTTTTTCCTGATAAAGATGAATCAATCCGGGGTCGAGGTCAGGCCTATCGAACAGTTAACCGGGACCTGTGAATTTAACGAAGTTTTTTTTGATGGCGCGGTTTGCGCCGCAGACGATATTGTCGGAGCGCCCGGCGACGGCTGGAAAGTGGCCATGGGGCTGCTGGGCTTTGAGCGTGGTGTGTCTACCCTGGGCCAGCAGATGCTGTTTCAAAATGAATTTGACGAGATCGTGCGCGTAGCAAAAGACAATGGCGCAGCCCAGGACCCCGCGATACGCCAGCGCATCGCCGATGCACACGTGGGCTTGCGCATCATGCGCTTCAACAGCATGCGTATGTTGTCTGGTGGTGGCGATGACGGCAGCCTGCAAAAGGAAGCCATGATCTACAAGTTGTACTGGGCTACCTGGCACCGCAATCTGGGCAAGCTGGCTATGGATGTGCTGGGTGCCGAGAGTGAAATTCTCGATGGCGGTCCGTACCAACTTAATCGGCTGCAGTCCATGTACCTGTTCACCCGCTCTGACACCATTTACGGCGGCACTAACCAGATCCAACGTAACATTATCGCCGAGCGCGCCCTGGGAATGCCCAGAGAGCCGCGCGGCTAAACAAGGAGTTTACTATGGCCCTGAAAGCGCCACCACCTTATGTAGCAGGTCACAATTTGCTGGCAGGTAAGTCGGTTTTGATTACCGCCGCTGCAGGAGCCGGTATTGGTTTTGCCGCCGCCACCCGTGCCGCTGAAGAGGGCGCCCGCGCTGTCATGATCAGTGATATTCACCAGGGGCGATTGGACAAAGCCGTTGTAGCGCTGAAATCAGAAACCGGTCTTGAGGCAGTGTATGGCAAGTTGGCCAATGTAACGGTTGAGGAAGATGTGCAGGCGCTGATTGACGAGGCGGAATCATTAATGGGCGGTGTGGATGTCCTGATCAACAATGCGGGGCTTGGTGGCACCACTTTGCTGGTAGAGATGGAAGATGACGAATGGTCGCGGGTGCTGGATGTCACACTTACTGGAACCATGCGCATGACACGCGCCATGCTCAGGATAATGCAGCCGCGCGGAGCCGGTGTCATCGTCAATAATGCTTCGGTATTGGGGTGGCGGGCGCAGAAGGAGCAATGCCATTATGCAGCGGCCAAAGCAGGCGTTATGGCGTTGACTCGCTGTTCGGCACTGGAAGCGGCGGATCATGGCGTGCGTATTAACGCGGTCTCACCGTCCATAGCATTTCATGAGTTTTTGAAAAAAACCACGCCGATGGCGTTGCTGGAGGAGTTGGCGTCCAAAGAGGCCTTCGGGCGAGCGGCGGAGGTTTGGGAAGTGGCCAATGTAATGATGTTTCTGGCGTCTGATTACTCGGGGTATATGACCGGGGAGATTGTCCCGGTATCCAGTCAGCGGGCCTAGTACATCGCGCGCCCCGAGCCCGCATGCATGGGTTCACCTCGTGTGTTGTCGCGTGGTCTCAGGTAGCACCCCCAAAATAGCAACATTGCGGTTTCAAAAGGAGAATGGAAGTGAGAGAAGCAGTCATAGTGAGCACGGCGCGAACGCCAATCGGTAAAGCCTTTCGCGGCGCATTTAACGATACGGAAGCGCCAGCGCTGGGCGGTCATGTGGTGCGTGCAGCTGTTGAGCGCGCCGGTATTGATCCGGCGCTGGTGGAGGATGTGTTAATGGGCGCAGCCGCGCAACAGGGCACCCAGGCCTATAACCTGGGGCGCTTGTGTGGCGTCGCCGGCGGCCTGCCTGATTCATCCGGTGGTATGACCATGGACAGGCAGTGTTCCTCAGGTTTGATGACCATCGCGACTGCGGCTAAATCCATTATGTGTAACGAGTACGATGTGGCCGTGGCCGGTGGTCTGGAGTCCATCTCTCTGGTGCAAAACAAGCACAAGAACAGTTACCGCGCCGTTTCCAAAACGGTACTGGGGATGGCGCCCAAGGCCTATATCCAGATGATCGAAACAGCGGAAATTGTTGCTGAGCGCTATGGCATCTCCCGCGACTTGCAGGACGAATACGCATTCCAGAGCCAGATGCGTACCGCCGCCGCGCAGCAAGCGGGTGCCTTTGATGATGAAATCGTACCCCTGGCCAGCACCAGGGCTGTATTTAATAAAGACACTAAAGAGACCAGCTTTGAAGATGTCTTACTGGCCAAAGACGAGGGTAATCGTCCCTCCACCACTTTGGAAAATCTGCAATCCCTGGGCCCGGTGTTCAAGGATGGTCAGTTCGTAAAAGAGGGCAAAAATATCACTGCCGGAAATGCCTCGCAGTTGTCCGACGGCGCTTCTGCTTGCGTCGTTATGGATGGCAAGATGGCACAGCAGCGTGGCCTGGAACCCCCTGGGTATTTACCGCGGACTGGCGGTAGCCGGTTGTGCGGCCGAAGAGATGGGTATCGGTCCGGTCTTTGCGATCCCCAAATTACTCGGTCGTCACGGTCTGGCCATGGATGATATTGGCCTGTGGGAGTTGAACGAGGCCTTCGCCTGCCAGGTGGTTTATTGCCGCGATAAACTGGGCATTGATAATGACAAACTCAACGTTAACGGCGGGGCGATTTCCATTGGGCATCCGTTTGGTATGAGTGGTGCGCGTATGGTGGGTCACGCCCTGCTCGAGGGCAAGCGCCGCGGCGTCAGGTATGTGGTGATAACCATGTGTATTGGCGGCGGCATGGGCGCGGCAGGCCTGTTTGAAGTCGCCTGAGCACTAACAGCCGGGGCTCTCTGTCCCGGCATTTCTTCCTATTCGAAGCACGCTGTTCCCATAGTTCGCTGTGTTACACTGGCGCGGTCGCAAGTCGGTGTATATGGCCGGCTTGTGGTTAATTATTATCCAATATTGTGTGGCGCATGAAAAAACTAGGTGAACTGCTGGTAGAG
>JBALVO010000076.1:0-17163 GCA_036961445.1 Halioglobus sp. | reverse complement strand
CTTCACCGAAGTAATCTAATCGCCAGGCACAAAAAAAGGGCTTCAATTGCTTGAAACCCTTTGATAATGGCGGTGGGCTAAGGATTCGAACCTTAGGAGGGGATAAACCCTCAACGGTTTTCAAGACCGCCGCTTTCGACCACTCAGCCAGCCCACCGGAAACTTGTTTTAACACTCGCAGCAGTGTGCGAGAAAACGCGATTATACAGCTCTATAATTCGGACACAAGAGGCCGTGACGCCTCTTGTGTCGATTGCTTTATATTTGTGTTTTCTACCCTGTGGCCTCAGCCATAACAGACTCTTGCACCGGCCCCCGGGGATCATTGCTGGCTCTGGCTACAGTGCGACCACTGGGCGTTACCGACGGCGCTACGGTGTCGCCGAACAGCTTGGGATGAGTCGTGGTAATCTCCACCACCTCCACCGGGCACGCTGCCACTCTTGGGTCGTTGCAGGCACGGCCATCGGCGGTAATTCCGTCGGTTGATGCTGGCCCCGGCTCTACTACCGCGACGACTTCCGGCGCGGCTACTGCAGGTTCAGGCACTGCGGCTATTGCAGGTTCTGATATTTCTTCTGCCTCAGTCACCAGCGCTGGGGTTGCAGCTGCCGCCTCGACTTCTGTGACCTCTTCGACTGGCTGCGCAGGTGAAATCTCTTCAACTGTTGCTATTGCCTCTGGCTGATCACTGGCCACAACGTCTGCAACTGCTTCCACCGGTAGTTCCGTTGGCTCAGTTGTAACGCTCGCAACAACGGGCGCTTCTGCCGTTGGCACTGCCGTTGATTCCTGCAAAACTTCTGCTACGACGTCTGCCGCAACTTCTGTCGAAGTAGCCTCAGCTGCTGCTGCACTCTCGTCATTAGGCTTACGACCACGATTGCGACGACGACGCTGCGGTTCGCTGCGCTTCATATCATTGGGACGCTTGCGCGGCTTGTCGCTGTTGTCCGTACTCTCTGACGTTACTGGCTGCAGGTTCTCGGTACTGGTTTCTTCTGTTGCTACCGCTTTGTTGCGTTGTCCGCCACGTTCGCCACCGCTGCGATTGCGGCCTCGACCACCACGGCCAGAGTCTTCAGACCGTTCGCGCTTTGGTTGCTCACGGTTGTCTCGTCCTGCGGTGTCTTGTTGCTGGCGGTCATTGCTCTTGCGGTCATCCGTGGACCGCGCTTTCTGGCCACCCTGGCCGCTACCGCGATTACGGTTACGGTTACGGTTACGATTGCCCTGAGGTCGTTTATTCTGGCCCTGGGTTTGCTCAGAAGACCTGGACGCCTGCTTGGGCTTCTGCTCTTCTTTTGCAGTCTCTGCTTTCTCTGGCTCAGCGCCGGTAATACTGCTCCACAGCCGAGCGAGTAGGCCGACTTTAGGTGTGTCCCGCGTTTGCTTTGCGACTGGCCCGCTGGCGGTGCTGCTGACCGGCTTTTCAGCGGTGGCCGGAGGTGCTTTGGGTGCAATAGTTTGCACCGCAGCCTGTTGCTGCGGGATATCGGCCGAGTGGCTATCGCTAATAGCGTCTACGTCCGGCGCGGCGATGTCGATGTTGTAGCTAACTTCGTGATTGCCTTCCACTTCATCATCGCGCAAACGCAGTACTTCGAAATGTGGAGTTTCAAGATTGGGGTTGGGTATAACCAGCATGCGAGCTTTGGTGACCTGCTCGATTTCGCTTAGGGCCGCGCGCTTTTCATTCAATAGATACGCTGCCACGTCGACCGGAACAATTGCCCGCACTTCGATGCTGCGATCCTTGATTGCCTCTTCTTCCATCAGGCGCAATATGGACAGCGCCAGTGATTTGGTGTCCCGGATGGTGCCCTGGCCGGTGCAACGCGGGCAAACGATGGCGCTGGTCTCACCCAGAGACGGACGCAAACGCTGGCGTGACATTTCCAGCAGACCAAAGCGGGATATTCTTCCCACCTGTACGCGCGCGCGGTCAATTTCCAGGGCATCGCGGACCCGGTTCTCAACGGCGCGTTGATTGCGGGTAGATAGCATATCAATAAAATCGATAACCACCAGGCCGCCCATATCGCGCAGACGTAATTGCCGGGCTACTTCATCGGCGGCTTCAAGGTTGGTATTCAGCGCGGTCTCTTCAATATCGCTGCCGCGGGTAGCGCGAGCGGAGTTGATATCGATAGACACCAGTGCCTCGGTTGGGTCGATCACGATCGAGCCGCCGGAGGGCAAGCTCACTTCACGACCAAAGGCTGTTTCTATCTGGCTTTCAATCTGAAAGCGATTGAAGAGGGGGATTGGGTCTTCATATAGCTTGATACGATCTTCGTACTGCGGCATTACCTGACGGACAAAATCGCAAGCTTGCTGGTAGGCATCGGGAGAATCGATCAGAACCTGGTCGACGTCGTCGCGTAAATAATCGCGAACGGCGCGAATGATGACATTACTTTCCTGGAATAGCAGCTCTTTGGCTTTGACTTCTTCATTAGCCTTGGAGATGGCGTCCCACAACTGTAGTAGGTAGTTCAGGTCCCACTGCAGTTCTTCAGCAGAGCGTCCTACACCGGCGGTCCGAATAATCACGCCCATCCCGTTGGGGATCTCCAGTGCGCCCAGTGCTTCTTTCAGTTCGGAGCGATCATCACCCTCGATGCGCCGCGAAATACCGCCAGCGCGTGGGTTGTTCGGCATCAACACCATATAACGACCAGCAAGGCTGATAAAGGTTGTGAGCGCCGCACCTTTATTGCCGCGCTCTTCCTTATCAACCTGTACGATGATTTCGGTGCCTTCCTTGACGACATCGCGGATCTTCATGCGTCCATCAACATCGCCAGGTTTGCGATAAAAGTATTCCCGTGCGATTTCTTTAAGGGGAAGAAAGCCGTGTCGCTCAGCGCCAAAATCTACAAATGCAGCTTCCAGGCTAGGTTCTACCCTGGTGATCTTCGCTTTGTAGATGTTGGATTTTTTCTGAATACGGGTACGGTTTTCGATGTCCAGATCGTACAGGCGTTGCCCATCGACCAGTGCTACGCGCAACTCTTCAGGTTGAGTTGCATTGATTAACATTTTTTTCATAGTGCCATTAGCCTTGTTGCAACAGGCCTGGCGGGGCAGGGAATCATATACAAAGCCGACCATGGGTCGGATCTGGGAGTTAACGGGCTGCAACCGTAATAAACTCATGCTTTCGCTGAGTGCGGTCGCCGCTTGCGCTGCTCCTGGCGCTCAAGTGTTTTGTCAACGCCAACCAAAGCTGAAGCAATGGTTGTTACAACGTCAGGCGGGAAAGTTTAGTGGTACTGTTCTCGCCTTTTTGCTAGTGTCGCAGCACCTGAGACCTGCGACGACGCTGTTATATTTATATAACTGATTCTGTGTCCCGGCAGTCCATGCTGCTCGGTTCAATAAATAGTCGACAGGGCTGAATTCAACTTGGAGCGCGTTTCGCTCTCGCTTTAGCCAGTGTGTCGACTGCCTTATAAGTCTGTGTGTGGTTTAACTGGCGGAACCTTGCATCTCATAGGCAGGCCCAAATCATCGCCAGTGGATTACATACTTACCGGCACCGGAATCTGTTCACGGGCGGGAGCAACCACACGGCGCGGACTATACCAGCAAAAGGCAGAAAATTAAATGATTTCCGTAAGTTATGTCCGACAAACCAGAAAATAGGCCCAACAGTGGTGTGCGCCACTTGATCGTGGGAGAGGATTTTGCCGGGCAGCGCCTCGATAATTTTCTCACGCGTGAGTTAAGGGGCGTTCCCAAAACCCGACTTTATCGGGCGATGCGTAAAGGCGAAATTCGAGTCAATAAGGGCAGGGTAAAGCCAGATTATCGGCTGGGCGGTGGCGATACGGTGCGTATACCACCCTTGCATCAACCGGCAGCGTCGGCGCCAGCAACCGTCCCACGTTATTTGCAGGAGCAAATTGCCCGCCGGGTAGTTTATGAGGATGATGACCTGCTGGTGATCGATAAGCCCTCGGGCCTTGCTGTGCATGGTGGCAGCGGTTTGAGTTTTGGCCTGATCGAATGCCTGCGACAAATGCGCCCTGACGCCCGCCATCTGGAACTGGTACATCGCCTGGACAGGGATACCTCAGGGCTGATCCTGCTTTCCAAGCGGCGGGCTATTCTGCGCGAATTGCATCGCCAGCTGCGCGAAAAACATGTCGATAAACGTTATCTGGCACTGGTGGCGGGTAGTTGGCCTAAAAACTGCTCCGTTGTCGAAGCGCCGCTGGAGAAGAACGTACTGCAGTCGGGAGAGCGTATGGTACGGGTTTCACGAGAGGGCAAGCGCGCCATCACTGAATTTTCCATTGTTGAGCGGTTGCAGGGCGCTACCTTGATCGAAGCCAGGCCTATCACTGGCCGCACCCATCAGATCAGGGTGCATGCTCAGCACGCAGGGTTTCCGATATTGGGCGATGACAAATACAGTGATGAGCGCGCAGAGCAATTTTGTCAGCACATAGGGTTGAAGCGCCTGTTCCTGCATGCGCGCTCGCTGCGCTTTTCACTGCCGGACAGTGGGCCTTTGCGGCTTCAGGCGGAGCTGGAACCAGCCCTAGAAAAAATATTAAATAAACTGCGTAACTAACTGATAATGATAATTATATTTGACTGGGATGGCACGCTTTGCGACTCTGTAGAGCATATTGTAGCGGCGATGCAGGCTGCCGCGGCAGAATTTGAAGTGCCAGCACCTGCAGCACCCGCAATACGCGACATCGTAGGACTGGGCTTGCCGCAGGCGATGGCAGTGCTGTTTCCGCAGTTGCAGGAGCAGCTGCAACTCAAGCTCAGGGACGCCTATTCACAGCACTATGTCAGCGCGGACAGTGGCCCTGCCAGTCTCTTTGGCGGCGCAATGGAGACACTATTGGCTCTGCGTAGTCGCGACTTCGAGTTGGCGGTAGCGACTGGCAAAAGCAGGCGGGGCCTTAATCGTGTGCTGTCTGGACTAGGCCTGGAAGAATTTTTCGATATTACTCGATGCGCCGACGAAACGCGCTCAAAGCCTCACCCGCAAATGCTTAACGAGATTATGCATGAGCGCGACAAGGGGCCCCATGAGGTAGTGATGGTCGGCGATACTGAGTACGATCTGGGCATGGCCCGGGAGGCTGGTGTGCGGTCAGTGGGGGTAAGCTTCGGCGTGCACAGCACTGAGCGATTGGCCCATTATGAACCTATGGCCATTATAGATGCGCTACCGCAATTGCTGGAGCTGGAGTTACAGGCAAGCTAACGCAACTCAAGATGCCAGTAAGCTGACTCCGGCTCGGGTCAACAATTCGGTCAGGGCTATCAAGGGCAACCCCTCAAGGCTGGTGGGGTCATTGCCCTGCAGGCTTTTAAACAAGGTAATCCCCAGGCCTTCGCACTTGAAGCTTCCCGCGCAATCGTAAGGTTGCTCACGCTGCAAGTAGTATTCTATGTCCATATCGCTCAATTGACGAAAAGACGCGTGAAACGGTTCCACGTGGAACCATTCGATATTTTGCGCAGCGCATACCAGTGCCAGGGCTGTATCGAAACGAACGATCCGGCCAGAGCTGGCGCGCAGTTGTGCGACTGCGGCGGTATGTGTGCCCGGCTTGCCCATGATGCTGTTGCCGATAGATGCCACCTGGTCGCTGCCTATTATCAAGCTTTCGGGGTGATTCGCCGCGAGTGAGTTTGCTTTTGCCAGGGCCAGGCGCAGCGCCAGAGCGGCAGGCAGTTCACCCGGGAGCGGGGTTTCATCCGCGTCCGGGGCGAGGCAGTAAAACGGAATTTGTAGCCGTGCCATCAATTGTCGGCGGTAGGGTGAAGTCGAGGCGAGAATAATGTCAGTCATTCCGGTTGCGCTTTTCCTGTGAATAAGTGAGAGAACTGATTGTATTTTAAAGATTTTTTTGACAAAGAGGGAATCCACACCTATGATGCGCGCCTATGTTGACTGAGCCCCTCCCGACTACGCTGGATGTCCGTAAGGTAACATCACGTGGCGTGAGTGTCAGTGGAATAGTAAAACCCCTTGATTTACAGCGTTTACGGCCATTATTGGCTGACGACGAGGGTACAATCGAGGCGGAATTAGTGTTCTCCCGTGACGAGGAAAACAGGCACTTGATACACGTTATTGCCAAGGCAGACGTGATGGTGACCTGCCAGCGGTGTCTGGAGCCCATGTTGGAGCACCTGGACAGTGATAATACGCTGGCCGTAGTGTGGACCGACGAGCAGGCTGCGCATCTTCCCCGGCACCTGGATCCGCTGATAGCAGAGGAAGAGGCGTGTAGTTTGTGGGAGCTGGTAGAGGACGAGCTGATTCTGGCCATGCCGCCTTTCAGCTACCACGATACGAAAGAGTGTAAAGATAGAATTAAGGAGTTTTCCGACCCGGAACCTGAAGAGGACGCCCAGGAAGGTAAGCCCAACCCGTTTAACGTGCTGGCGCAATTAAAGCCCGGCAACAAGCACTAGGAGTTAGTCATGGCTGTTCAGAAAAGTAAAAAGACGCGTTCGCGTCGCGGTATGCGTCGGTCACACGATGCGTTGTCCGGCCCTACCTTGTCGGTAGATCAGACATCAGGTGAGACGCACCGTCGCCACCACGTCACTGCAGACGGTTTCTACCGTGGTAAGAAAGTGATCGAAGCGGGTAACGACGACTAAGTCGAGCAGTTTTGGCGGGCGTCGACCGGTATAATTTTTGGCGGTTTTCCTAACCGTTAGCGCATCAAGCGGAGGCCTTAGTCTCCGCCATACTTATCAGGCGGCGCTGTGAGCGCTGTCAACATCTCTCCCTTTAAATTAATCTCCGCTGTGTTTCCTGGCAGGGATTTTTGTCGCGTGCGTATTCCGGCCAGAATTTGTCAGGGTGGGCTACACTTCATCGGTGTGAGCCGATAATGTCGCTGCAGCATTGTTTCGTTCATTGAGTTAGAGACAGGAATCAGATATGTCAGACAACAACATCGCATTCGTCTTTCCAGGGCAGGGGTCGCAGCAAGTCGGTATGTTGGCCGCTGCTTATCAGCAATTTCAAGCAGTGCGCGATACCTTTGCCGAGGCGTCTACCGCCCTGGATTACGACATGTGGGACCTGATTCAGAATGGTGAACAACAAGCATTGAATATGACGGAGACGACGCAGCCGGTATTGTTAACATCCAGCGTCGCCCTGTGGCGGGCGTGGCAAGAGCAGTCTGGCGGCAGTCCGTTGATTATGGCCGGGCATAGTCTCGGTGAGTTTTCAGCATTGGTTTGTGCCGGTGCCCTGGGCTTTGCCGATACCGTGCAGCTGGTGCGCCAGCGCGGTGCATTTATGCAAACGGCGGTGCCAGTAGGAGAGGGCGCTATGGCCGCTATCATTGGTCTGGATGACGACCTCATTAATAGTGTCTGCGAAGAGGTTGCAGGGCGGGGCGCAGGCCTGGTGTCTGCCGTGAACTTTAATTCACCCGGGCAGGTCGTTATTGCCGGACATACTGACGCGGTTGCGGCAGCGATTGTTGCGCTCAAGGAAGCGGGCGCAAAAAGAGCGTTACCGCTGCCAGTCAGCGCACCTTTCCATACACAGTTAATGCGGCCGGCTGGTGAGCGCCTCGCTGAGGCCATTGCCACTGTGGCAATAACTGCGCCGGTTGTGCCAGTGGTGCACAATGTCCACGCAGCGACCGAAACGGACCCACAAAAAATACGTGACCTGTTGGTTGAGCAAATTTACAGCCCTGTGCAGTGGACGCGATGCGTGCGCGCCATTGTTGCGGCAGGCGCTTCGCGGGTAGTCGAATGCGGCCCGGGGAAAGTGTTAAGCGGACTTAATCGCCGTATTGATAAATCGCTACAGAGCTACTCGCTAGAACAGCCCGATGCGCTGTTGGCTACCCTGGGTGAACTGAATTAGCGCAGTGGTAGGCGCATTCGCACAATCAAACCAATAGTAAGGACGCAAGCACATGACCGAGCAAGCTAAAGTCGCACTGGTAACCGGCGCCAGTCGTGGTATTGGTAAAGCCATCGCGCAATCGCTGGCAGCAGATGGGTTTATCGTGGTGGGCACAGCGACCAGTGATGGCGGCGCAGAGCGTATCAGCGCTTACCTGAAAGAAGCGGGCAACGCTGGTTGTGGCATGACTCTGGACGTTGCTGACCAGGACAGCGTGGTTGCCGTTATCAAAGCGGTAGGCGAACAATATGCCGCCCCCCTGGTGCTGGTTAACAATGCGGGTATTACCCGGGACAATATTCTGATGCGGATGAAGCCCGAAGAATGGGATGACGTGATCGAGACTAATTTGAGCGCACTGTATAGAGTCAGTAAAGCCTGTCTGCGCGGTATGACCAAAGTTCGCTGGGGTCGCATCGTTAATATTACGTCCGTAGTGGGCTCCATGGGAAATGCCGGGCAGAGCAATTATGCGGCGACCAAGGCCGGTGCTGAGGGCTTCTCCCGCGCGCTCGCAAGGGAGCTGGGTTCGCGTTCAGTGACGGTGAATTGCATCGCCCCCGGATTTATCGATACCGATATGACCAGGGAGTTATCGGATGATCAGCGCAACCTTATGATGGGGCAAATTCCGTTGGGCAGGCTTGGTGCACCCGAAGAGATCGCCGCTCTGGTGAGCTTTCTGTGTAGTGATGCCGCGGCCTATATCACCGGCGAAACCGTGCATATAAACGGCGGTATGTACATGGCATAAGCCATTGAAATGTAACTCGAAAAACGAACTTTTCGCGCAGGGGTAAAAAAAATTTATTACTCGCTGGAAAAACAGAGTAAACTGCGCGCTCAGGCCGCTAATCGGGTTTGACTTAGCACTACAATCTCAGGAGTAAAGAATAAAATGAGCAGCATCGAAGAGCGCGTTAAGAAGATAGTAGCTGAACAACTTGGCGTAAAAGAAGAAGAAGTGCAGACTGAGGCTTCCTTTGTAGAAGATTTGGGAGCAGATTCCCTGGATACAGTCGAACTGGTAATGGCTCTGGAAGAAGAGTTTGAAACCGAAATCCCTGACGAAGAAGCGGAAAAAATCACCACCGTGAAACTCGCGATCGATTACATTAATTCGAACCTCGCCTGATTCACTTCCTTCGTTGCGGAAAAAGCCGTTTCTATTTTTTTATAGGGCGGCTTTTCTTATTTGCAGCTGGTTAAAACCACTCATGCATAGGAGTTAGAGCGTTGATTGGCAGAAGAGTTGTCGTGACAGGCATGGGCATGGTGAGCCCTATTGGACACACTGTGGCTGAAACCTGGGATAACATCCTGGCGGGCAAGAGCGGCGCAGCTCTTATCGAGACCTTCGATGTCTCCGCCTACAGTACCCAATTCAGCGCCAGCGTGCGCGATTTTGATATAACCGCTTACCTTGCCCCTAAAGATGCCCGCAAGATGGATGTATTCGTCCAATATGGTATGGCGGCTGGAATACAGGCCATGCAAGACAGCGGGTTGGAGATTACTGAAGAAAACGCCTCACGCGTCGGCTGTTCAATCGGCTCCGGCATTGGTGGTATTGGACAGATCGAAAAAAATGCCGCGATAGTGAATAAATCGGGACCGCGCAAGATATCTCCATTTTTTGTTCCCGGCTCTATCATTAATATGATCTCTGGCAACCTTTCTGTTAAGTACAATCTACAGGGGCCCAACCTGGCTGTTGTGACTGCCTGCACGTCCGGTACTCATAATATCGGTCTGGGCGCCAGACTTATTGCCCTGGGCGATGCCGATGCGATGCTGGTGGGCGGAGCTGAAATGGCCACCACTCCCGTCGGCCTGGGTGGCTTTGCCGCTGCTCGTGCATTGTCCACGCGCAATGACGACCCGACGGCCGCTTCACGCCCCTGGGACAAGGACCGTGATGGCTTTGTATTAGGTGATGGTGCCGGCGTCCTCATGATTGAAGAGTATGAGGGAGCAAAGGCACGAGGCGCACATATCTACGCGGAGATTGTCGGCTTCGGTATGAGCGGTGACGCTCATCACATGACGCTGCCGCCAGAAGATGGGCGTGGCGCCGCCGCATCCATGCGCAATGCGATCCGGGATGCGGGTATCGCACTGGATAAAATCAACTATATCAACGCCCACGGTACCTCGACGAATGCCGGAGATGTGGCTGAGAGCCGTGCCGTGCAATCAGTGCTGGGTAACGATGCAGATAAGGTCGCGGTGAGTTCCACAAAGTCAATGATTGGACACCTGCTGGGCGCTGCCGGAGCGGTAGAGGCTATATTTTCAATATTGGCGATCCGTGACCAGGTTGCACCACCGACGATCAATCTTGATTCTCCCGGGGAAGGTTGCGATCTAAATTATGTGCCGAATACCGCCCAGGAGCGTGTTATTCACAGTGCTTTGTCCAATTCCTTTGGTTTTGGTGGTACCAACGGCTCCTTGTTATTTACCAAAGCGGACTGATTGCGGCAGCAGTGACCAGCCAAACCGCGACCTGGGTCGATGGCGCGCCGGCGTCGGTATTAGCACTGCCCGATCGCGCGCTCGACTTCGGCGATGGCTTATTCGAGACTCTGTTGTTACGCCACGGTACCCCCCTTTATCTGGATCTCCACATGCAGCGCCTGCAGCGCGGTTTACAGGCGCTGGCGCTCCCAGACTGTCTGGCCAATGTGCGCCTGCAACTAGCACAAGTCGCCAACTCTGTGCAGGAATCGGAGTGGATGTGGAGCGCCTTGCGTGTGACGGTGAGTCGCGGAAGCGGCCCCCGGGGTTATGCTCCGCCGTTGACACCCCGGCCACGGATTATCATTACCGTAACGCAGCTGGGCAGGGATTGCGCACAGCTCAGCGAGGGTGCGGTGCTAGCGCTGGCTGAGATGCGCTGGGCGGCGCAGCCCGCGCTGGCCGGGATCAAGCACCTGAACCGATTAGAGCAAGTGCTGGCAGCGGCCCAGGCGCGCGCAGCGGGTGCCGACGAAGCAGTGATGCTGGGTCAATCAGGGCAATTGATTTCGGTGGTAGCAGGCAATCTCTTTTTAGTCCGGGGTGGGCAATTGTTGACGCCCGCAATACAGGACTCAGGTATCGCCGGTACCCGACGGCAATTGGTCATGGAGCGGTGGGCAAAACTCCTTGGGCTTGGCGTGCAGGAAACGAACCTGTCTCTGGATGACCTGGCAACTGCCGATGAAGTTTTCTATAGCAACAGTCTGCTGGGGTTGCGTCCAGTGGCCAGCTTTGGCGATCATCAGTGGCGCGACCATTCTGTTTGTCAGTCATTATTCGAGCAGTACCGTGGAGAGTTGCCGTGATCCGTAAACTGCTGCTTGCACTGCTTGTCCTGGTACTGCTTGCCGGCCTTGCATTCAAGGAGCTGGAAAAACGCTGGCAGCAACCACTGAAAGTCCCCGCCCTGGGCTTTGTATTAACGGTGGCAGCAGGCGATTCACTGCGTACCGTAGTCAATACGCTATCCGACAGAGGGATTCTGACATATCCGAATCTGGTTGTTTTATATGGCCGCTGGACCGGGTTGGACCAGCAGATCAAGCAGGGAGAATATTTGCTTCCCGAGCAATTGACGGCCGAAGCGCTACTGTTGTTGTTACAAAACGGTAAAGTCATACAGTATCAGGTCACTCTGCCAGAGGGGATTACTCTCGCGCGAGCGCTTAGCATTTTGGCGCAGGCGCAGGAGTTGGAACATGTACTGGCAGGATCCGACGATGAGAGACTCAGCAAGTTGGTACAGCCGCACCAGCTGGCCGAGGGACTCTTTTTCCCTGACAGCTATCACTATGTACGCGGCGCTACGGACTGGCAAATTGTTCAACGAGCCCACTCCACGATGCAAGCGGTGTTGCAGTTGGAATGGCAAAATCGAGCGCAGGAACTGCCCTATGAGACAGCCTACGAAGCACTGATCATGGCCTCTATCATCGAACGTGAGACAGGCATGCCACAGGAGCGGCAACAGATAGCAGGCGTTTTTGTGCGGCGGCTGCAGCGCGGTATGCGCTTGCAGACCGATCCCACCGTTATCTATGGCCTGGGTGATGACTTTGACGGCAACCTGCGCCGCAAGCATTTGGCAGATAGCAGTAATCCTTACAATTCCTATCGCCACAGTGGGTTGCCTCCCGGGCCGATAGCGCTGCCGGGGCAGGCTGCCATCCACGCGGCGTTGCACCCGGCCGCTGGCGATGCTCTGTATTTTGTTGCCCGTGGAGATGGCGGGCACGTATTCAGTGCGACGCTTGCGGAACACGAACAGGCCGTGCGTAAATACCAGTTACAGCGCAGGAAAAATTATCGTTCCACCCCGGAGAAACAGTAGCCGTATGGGCACTAGAGGTTTGTTTATTACCATAGAGGGCGGGGAGGGCGTGGGAAAGTCCACCAATATGGCCTTCCTGGAAAATCACTTACGCAATGCTGGCGTGGACCTGGTGGTTACGCGAGAACCCGGCGGCACCGCGCTGGGCGAAGACATCCGCGAACTACTGTTGCAGGTGCGCGATGGGCAGGTGTGCCCTATGACGGAACTTTTGTTGATCTTTGCAGCCCGGGCTCAACATATTAACGAATGCATAGAACCCGCCCTGGCTGCCGGTAAGTGGGTGCTGTGTGACCGTTTCACCGATGCCACGTATGCCTACCAGAGTGGTGGTAGGGAAATGGACGCCACTACGGTGGCACATCTGGAGGCTCTGGTGCAGGGAAATTTACGGCCTGACCTTACGCTGTTGCTGGATGCTCCGGTTAGTACCGGGATGGCGCGGGCACGCGGCAGGGGGCAGCTCGATCGTTTTGAACAGGAGGCGCTGGAGTTTTTTGAGCGCGTGCGAGCCACCTATCTGCAGCTGGCCAGGCAAGACAGCGTGCGCTACCGGATCATAGATGCGTCAATGTCATTGCCAGCAGTGCAGCAACAGTTGCTTAAAGTATGTCAGGAGTTGAGTGCGAGGTCTTCAGCCTCGTGACGGCACCCACCGATTTACCATCGATAAGTCCACCCCTGCCCTGGCAGGCGCAAGACTGGCTGCACCTGAGTCAACAATTGGAACGCGGCCAACTACCGCATGCACTGCTACTGACCGGTGCACAATATACCGGCAAGGGGCGCCTGGCGCTGGCGCTGGCGCGTTTGTTGTTATGCCATCAGCCACAAGGGGGGCTCAACTGTGGGGAGTGTCATGCCTGTCAATTGAGCGCCAGTGGCGGCCATGGTGACTTTCAGTGGCTGCAGCCACAGGAAAAAAGCCGGGTGATAAAAATCGATCAGATTCGCAGCGTCGTGGAGTTTACCAACAAAACAGCGAGCTTCGGCAAGCGCAAAGTGGTGGTGCTGGACCCGGCTGACAGTATGAACGTAAACGCTGCCAACGCTTTGCTGAAGTCGCTGGAAGAGCCCGCTGCCGATACTTACCTGCTTTTGGTGTGCCATCGTCTGCATAACTTGCCGGCGACGATTCGTTCTCGCTGCCAGATACTGAAAATGGCGCTGCCTGACGCGCAGCAATGTGTGGCCTGGCTGGATAAGGCTACCGGCGACAGGCAGCAGAGCGAACGCCTGTTGACGCTTGCCGATAATCGTCCTTTGCTGGCAGCGCAGCTATTTCGCGATGACGGTGCAGAGGCTGTAGCGGCGATTCGGCTGGGTTTGCAGGGCTTGTTAACGGGCCAGGTTTCCGTCCCTGAGGCTGGGGCGCTGTTCGCTGCACTGGATATGAACGACTTCCTGGCGCAAGTCGCCGCAGAATTACAGAATTTGCTGCGCCATCTGCCAACTGAGCACCTGACGAGTAAGCAAGGGCGCGCTGCGTTTGCGCTAATGGATGAAATAATGCAGCTGCAGAAAGCAGTTAACGCCGGCGCGAACCCCAATCGGCAGATGCTGGCGGAGGCTTTATTGGCAAAATTCCAACGGGAGTTGGGTGATGGCCTGCTAGGTGGTAATATTCAGCGGCTGAAAGGGGATGTTCGCGCATGAGTGATGCAAGACAAAATAGTCGTAATGGCATACTGTCGTTAACGATAAAAGACAAAGCGGTGCTGTACTCGGCTTACATGCCCTTCCTGGATAATGGCGGGCTGTTTGTGCCCACCAATAAATCCTACGATATTGGCGATGAAGTTTTTATGCTGCTGACGCTCATGGACGAAGTCGAAAAGATTCCTATTGCCGGCAAAGTAGTGTGGGTCACACCTCGTGGCGCACAGGGCAATCGTACCGCCGGGATAGGTGTGCAGTTCAGTGAACAGGATGCCGCTGCCAATGCAAAAATAGAAAACCATCTGGCAGGCTCCCTGTCCTCGGATAGACCGACCCATACGATGTGAGTGACTTTTCTTTATATTATTTTTAAAAGTCGCGTGTAACGTATTGATAATCAATCGAGAAAGGCAAAAAAATGGGCCCCGTTAGGGACCCAATTAAGACCATTAGGAGTGAAACATAAAGGAATTACTTCCTTAACAAGGCATGGGTATGCCCATGTGGCCGTCCGATTAAGCTAGGGGATGGACAGACACGCCTTAAGTATCGCTCAAATTTGGTAATTTTCCACAGTTAGTTACCCTAGTTTTTAATATATTTTGCGATAAACAAATAACTATTAATTCTATTTAGATATATGAGCCCGAAATGAGCATCTCCAGGGAGTTTCTCAGTGGCGTTATCGAAGGCTTCTACGGCCACGCCTGGTCGTTTGAAACCCGACAGGCGTACGCCGATTACCTGTCACAGGCGGGTCTCAATACGTGCCTCTACAGTCCTAAATCAGACCCATTCCTGCGCAAGCGTTGGCAAGATCACTGGCCGCCAGAGCAGTGGCAGCAGCTGCTGCGGCTGTCCGGCATTTACCGCGAGCGCGGTATCCATTGGGGTGTAGGACTGTCGCCGTTCGAGTTGTATCGTCATTACGGCCAAAAAGAACGCGAAAACCTCAAGCGCAAGATTGCTGTGCTGGCCCAGCTCGAAGCCCCGTTACTGGCCATTTTATTTGACGATATGCCTGGTGATCTCGATGCCCTGGCCAGCAGGCAGGCAGAGATTGTCGCTGATGTTCATCACTGGGCCCCGGATGTGCGTTTACTGGTGTGCCCTACCTATTACTCCTTCGACCCGGTTCTGGAGAAGTTCTTTGGTCAGATGCCCCACGACTATTGGCCGCGGCTTGGAAGTGAGTTGCCTTCCTCTGTGGATATCTTCTGGACAGGTAATCGTGTGTGCTCCGAGGCAATAAGCACCCGCGATATACAGGCCATTACCGGGCAATTGGGGCGGCGGGTTGTGCTATGGGATAACTACCCGGTGAATGATGGCGCGGTGCGTAGTAACTTCGTTTACAGCTCGAAGTTGTCACAACGCGACCCGGCCCTGGTTGATCTGCTCGGCGGCCACCTGTGCAACCCCATGAACCAGGGTGTCCTGTCGTTACCTGCATTGTCCGGGCTTGCCGAGCTCTATGGCAACGGCGCATTGAACGAGCATTGGCTGGCGCAAGCGCTGGGGTCTCGAACCTGGGAGCTATTGCAGCACCACGCAGCTGAATTTGAGCAAGCTGGCCTGTCGGGGATGGGGGGGCAGCGCTGCGCGGAACTTGCCGCTTGTTATGCCCAACTCCCTGGTGCAGCAGCCCACGAACTGGCGGGTTGGCTGCGCGGTGAATATACCTTTGACCCTGCGTGTTTAACGGACTGATAGCGCATTGCGACATCACATCATGCCAGCATCCCCCGTAAACTGCCTCGCTGGCGAGCCTCGAGCCTGTTATCACGCCTGGCGCAGTGGTCTGACGGCAGACGAAGACGCCTTGTTACTGGTGGATTTCGAATTGCAACGCTACTGGCTGCGCGATGCTCAGCCGCTGTTATTGACTGCCCTTTACTGTGTCAGCAAAGGGCGCGTGCGAGTTGCGGTTACTGATCAAGCCTTGAGCGCGGAACGCCAGTGTGCCGTGGAGCAATTTGAGTGCTGGGTGCGGCGTTACCAGTTGGCCAGCACTGAACCCGGTGTGCCGCTGGAATTATTTCCCGTATCTATCCCCAAGCCATGGGGGCAAGAAATCTGGTACAGCGCGGTGGAGCAACGCGGTGTATGTGATTTCGCAACCACAACCGGTCGCACACCCATTCCCTGGTTGCAGGCAGTGTTACCGGATAATGCAAGCGGTGCCGCTGGCGAGCCGCTGGTACTGCTAAAGATACTCGATCCCAGCCCTCAGCCAGTGACCGGCGATTTGTATTTCGAGTTGCACGAAAAGAAACGCGAAGTCTATGTTGTCACGCACATAGACAGTAACGCCTGGCCCGACGGGGTGGGCTATATCAGGTATGGATTTGACCCGCAGCAGCTTGCCGGCAGCGGAGATGAGCAGACATTCCGCGCCAATTACCTGGCGGCGGTGCGGGCATATGAGCAGGTTCGTCGCGCCATCGATGAATCGCCTGGTGCTAAGGAGCAGGAGCAAGAGCTGCTTATCCTTGAGCGGGAGCGCCGCAACCAGATGGATCGTTACACGCATATGCGTGAGTTGCGGGTCGGTGATGTCGTTGTGGTGCCGCTACTTATGCCGCACGCCTTGCAGCACGGGATACGCACCATTGAGTTTCAGACACCCGTATACGAGCGCAAGATTCTGTCCTTCGCACAACAGGTGCTAACACAAAAGCATTGGGATACGGCAGAGGCGGTGGCGCAAATGTCATTGCTTGCGCCCGTTCAACAGGGATTTGACTGCCTGCTTGAGCGCGATGGGGTGCGAGTAGAGCGTATTGTAGACTTCCCCGATTTTGAGGTCAGACGTATACACCTGGAGGCCGGGGCACGACTCAATATGGCGTCTTTGGCGGAATATGCAATGGTGATGGTGCTGGAAGGGGAGATTGCCATGCCCGATGGCATCTATGGCGCTCAACGGGCCTTGTTATTGCCGCGCGGATACAGTGATGGGCTTGTCCCGGCGAATCCCGCGCAGGCAGTGGTTTTGCTGCTGGCAATGCCGCGTTTTTGAGTGGTTGAACCGCAGCCGGGTTTGTGGCAGAATCTGCGCCCTTGTGACAACCCCCTATTTATGTTCGTAGTAGTGCTTAAGTCCCAATAATCAGATGGTTATATCGATTTTATCAGGGACATTCTAGCGCAAAGCAGGGGTTTCAACATTGCGGGAGTGGCGAAATTGGTATACGCGCTAGATTTAGGTTCTAGTGCCGCAAGG
>JBALVO010000075.1:0-17315 GCA_036961445.1 Halioglobus sp. | reverse complement strand
CGTCCCTGGGCATTGATGACCCGATGCCAGGGAATTTGCGTTTCTGCAGGTAGCTTGCGCAGGGCCAGGCCAACACGCCGCGCGGCCCCCGGCATTCCCGCGTGCCTGGCCACATCGCCATAGGTGGCCACCTTGCCGCGGGGGATCAGGGCAACCACCTGCCAAATGCGATGATCAATGTCGGGTTCGTGTGACGTCATGCGCTAAATGCAGAAGGCAGCCGGAATGGGGACTCGGGGGGCAGTCTAACACCGGCATCCGTTGGCGAATAGAATATCAAAGTCGGTTGTCAGGTATCGCCGTTGCACGGCCTTCGAGACCTTGCAAATTCGCCTGCTGCCCCCATACTTGCCTAGACGGAGATCCCCACTATGCGCTTTTTCATCATGCTCCTGCCCTGGCTGGAGTTGTTCACCCTCATTGAATTGGGCGTTGAGACCAGTGCGCTCACCGCCCTGGCCTACGTCTTTGGCACATTTGTCCTTGGCCTAATGGTGTTGCAGCGCCAGGGGCAGGGTATGTTCGAGCGCCTGCGGCAGGCCCAGGAAGGGCGGATTATTGGCCGCGAACTGCTGCTGGATGACATGGCCATGGGGCTGGCAGGCCTGTTGTTGATGATCCCCGGTATGATTACTGACTTTGCTGCGCTGATTGTGGTGATTGGCCCGCTGCGGCGACGTCTGTCGCGCTGGTTCCTCGGTCCACAACCTGAGCCCTATGTTCCCGACAGAGATGTCAGTAGTCATGACACTATTGAGGGTACTTACCGCCGGGTAGATGACGAAGACAAGCCATAACCTGTTGTAATTAAAAGATTTCCCCCATTTACCCAGGGCTTCTATGCCCGGCGCATCAGCCCTTGACTCTGCCGCATTCGGCACTAGAATTAGCACTCTTTTGAAAAGAGTGCTAATTGGGTCTTGAATTTCATTTCACAGCCCCAATTAACAGTGCAGCGCCCCGTCTGGGGATTTCATAACATCGTTACTTGGGAGAGCTATACATGAATATCCGTCCGTTGTACGACCGCGTGGTCGTTCGCCGCAAGGAAGAAGAAGAAACCACTGCAGGTGGCATCTTGCTGCCAGGTTCCGCCAAAGAGAAGCCCAATCAGGGCGAGATCGTCGCGGTAGGCGAAGGTAAGGTACTCGATAGCGGTGAACTGCGCGCCCTGGCTGTAAAAGTGGGCGATACCGTTGTGTTCGGCCAATACGCCGGCAGCAACACCATCGAGATCGATGGTGAAGAACTGATCATCATGGGTGAGAGCGAAATTTTTGCGGTAGTCGATTAAGTCGACCAACATCCCGCAAGAATCGTTTTTCACACCTAAATACAGATTTAAACGTAAGGAAATTTTACCATGGCTAAAGACGTAATCTTTGGTGACAGCGCACGCCAGCGTATGCTCAATGGCGTGAATATATTGGCTGATGCCGTCAAGGCAACACTGGGCCCCAAGGGCCGTAACGTAATACTGGACAAGTCCTTCGGTGCTCCCACCGTAACCAAGGACGGTGTGTCGGTAGCGAAAGAAATTGAGCTTAAAGACAAGATCGAGAACATGGGCGCCCAGATGATCAAGGAAGTGGCTTCCCAGGCGTCCGACGTTGCTGGTGACGGCACCACGACTGCCACCGTACTGGCACAGTCCATCGTCAACGAAGGACTCAAGTCCGTTGCCGCTGGCATGAACCCTATGGATCTGAAGCGCGGTATCGACAAGGCTATTGCCGCTGCCGTTGAAAAAGTGTCCGCTGCCGCTATCCCCTGTGAAGACAGCAAGGCCATTGCCCAGGTTGGCTCCATTTCATCCAACAGCGACGTTGCTGTCGGTGAAATCATTGCCGAAGCCATGGATAAGGTCGGTAAAGAAGGCGTTATCACTGTTGAAGAAGGCTCCGGTCTGGAAAATGAGCTGGACGTGGTTGAAGGTATGCAGTTTGATCGCGGTTACCTGTCGCCTTACTTCATCAACAATCAGGAAAATATGAGCGCTGACGTCGATGCGCCCTACATCCTGTTGGTCGACAAGAAAATCTCCAACATCCGTGAGTTGTTGCCATTGCTGGAGCAGGTAGCCAAGGCCTCCAAGCCGCTGGTAATCGTTGCCGAAGACGTGGAAGGCGAAGCGCTGGCGACTCTGGTAGTGAACAACATGCGTGGTATCGTGAAAGTAACTGCCTGTAAAGCGCCTGGTTTTGGCGATCGTCGCAAAGCCATGCTGCAGGATATCGCCATCCTCACCGGCGGTACTGTGATTTCTGAAGAAGTGGGTCTGGACCTGGAGTCTGCGACTCTGGAGCACCTGGGCAGCGCCAAGCGCGTCACCATGGACAAGGACAACAGCACCATCATCGATGGCGCCGGTGATCACGATACTATTACCGCACGTGTTAACGAAATCCGTGTACAGGTAGAAAATACTTCTTCTGATTACGATCGTGAGAAGCTGCAAGAGCGTGTGGCCAAGTTGGCCGGCGGTGTTGCGGTAATCAAGGTTGGCGCTGCCACCGAGATCGAAATGAAAGAGAAGAAGGCCCGTGTTGAAGACGCTCTGCACGCGACTCGCGCTGCGGTAGAAGAAGGCGTAGTGGCTGGCGGCGGCGTTGCCCTGATTCGTGCCCTGATGGAAATCTCCGGCATGAAAGGTGACAACGAAGACCAGACTCACGGCATTAACGCTGCTCTGCGCGCCATGGAAAGCCCGTTGCGCCAGATCGTTGAGAACGCCGGTGACGAGGCCTCAGTGGTGCTGAACAACGTGAAAAACGATGGCACTGGCAACTATGGCTACAACGCGGCTACTGGCGAGTACGGTGACATGATCGAGATGGGTATCCTGGATCCCGCCAAGGTCACGCGCACCGCACTGCAGGCTGCCGGCTCTGTTGCTGGCCTGATGATTACTACTGAAGTAATGATCACCGACTCCGTAGAAGAAGGTGGCGCTGCTGGTGGCGGTATGCCTGATATGGGCGGTATGGGCGGTATGGGTGGTATGGGCGGCATGATGTAAGCCTTGCTGACCTGGTGATAGCGAAAACCCCGCCTTTTGGTGGGGTTTTTTTATGGCGAAAATAATATCCCGGTAACTACTTTCGCATGACTTTTTTGTCCCGCTATTAATGAGAGCGTGTACAATACTGCGGGTTTACAACAACAATAGGAGATCTAAATGATTCTCGAATTTATCTTCAGGTGGGCGCACGTCTTATTCGGTATCGTCTGGATAGGCATGCTTTATTATTTCAATTTTGTACAGGGCGAGTACTTCAAGGAAGCGGAGGCCGACGCCAAAGCTGACGCGCTCAAGAAACTGGCACCACGGGCACTTTGGTGGTTCCGCTGGGGCGCCATGTTTACTTTCCTGACGGGTCTGGTGTTACTGCACTTTATCGGTGCTACTACCAATATCATGGGTCAGCCTGTTATCTGGGTTGGTGCCCTGGCCGGCATTTTGATGTTCCTGAACGTATGGGTCATCATCTGGCCAGCACAGCAGGTTGTCATCGGTTTGAAAGAAGGCGATGGGCCGTCCTGTGCAGCTAAAGCCGGCCTGGCGTCACGCACGAATACGCTGCTGTCCGGTCCCATGCTGTTTGCGATGTTGGGATCCAAGCACCTGTATATTGCGGATGTCAGCAGCACCGGCTTTGCCGCCTGCGTCGTGGTTATCCTGGCCCTGGAGGCCAACGCGATATTCGGGAAGATGGGCCCGATGGCCAGTGTCAAGGGCGTAATCCACTCCAGCATCGGCCTGACCGCCTTGTTGTGGGCGTTATTGGCCTTTCTCTAGGCTAGCGCCAGTTATGCCAAAGCCGGGGATTCCCCGGCTTTTTTTATTCAGCTCTGCCCGGCGGTATGTATAATTGCCGTATCCGTTTTCAAGATGTAGTTGCCCCATGCCTCACGATGATGACATAGACCATATTCCCTCCATAGTCCCCACCCGGGATAACGTACCTCGCCGCACCAGCAGTAAGAACAGGGCCGGAAAAGGCGCCGGTAGCGGCAGTTCCAGTGGCTCCAAACCTGCCGGCGGCTCAGGAAGTTCGGGCTTGCTGGCGCGCTTGTTCATTACTGTTGCCCTGGTGATCGCTGCTATTGCCTGTGCCTGGGCCTGGCAGTTACAGCAGGAATTGCAGCAAGCCAGCGTTCAGTTGGATGATTATGCGACGCGTATCGGTGACCTCGAGGCCAGATTGTCCGACACGGATGAGGGTCTTAGCCAGAATACCGCTGCCATGGCGGTTAAAATCAAGGAGCTTTATTCCGAGGTGGACAAGTTGTGGGCTTCTGCCTGGCGCACCAACAAGGCGAAGATTGCCGACCTGGAGGGCAAGAGTGCCAGTCAGGGCAAGAAGCTGGCCAGTGCTGAAAAGTCCCTGGCGGCGGCTCAGTCGCAACTCAAGGCAGCAGCAGGAGACATCGCCAAGCTCAAGAGCGTTGCCGGCGACCTGTCACGTCTGATGGCCAGTGCCAAGGCTAACCAGGCGGAAGTAGAACGCGTGGCGGATGCTCTGAATCGCATTAGCCTGGAATCGGCCAAACTGAATAAACGCGTTCAGAGCAATGAAGAGTGGATTGGCTCGGTGAATGCATTTCGCAAGCAGGTCAATGCCAGCTTGAGTGAATTGCAGGCCTCTGTGCGCGCCATGCAGAGCACACCCTGAGGCCATCTTAAACCTACCCAACAAGGATTCACATCATGACCGTGATTCGCCAGGATGATCTGATCGACAGCGTCGCCGACGCGCTACAATTTATCTCTTATTACCACCCGCTGGATTTTGTGAAGGCAGTCAATGAGGCTTACGAGCGGGAACAAAATCCCGCGGCCAAGGATGCCATGGCTCAAATCCTGATCAATTCGCGTATGTGCGCCGAGGGGCATCGCCCCATCTGCCAGGACACCGGCATTGTCACTGTTTTCCTCAAGATCGGTATGGATGTGCGGTGGGATGCCAGCATGTCGGTGAACGATATGATTAACGAAGGCGTGCGCCGGGCCTACACCAACCCGGATAACGTATTGCGCGCCTCTATTCTGGAAGACCCGGCGGGTGCTCGCAGGAACACCAAGGACAATACGCCGGCCGTTATCCATATGGAGGTTGTCCAGGGCAATACCCTGGACGTGCAGGTGGCCGCCAAGGGTGGTGGCTCCGAGAATAAATCCAAAATGGTGATGCTTAACCCATCCGATAGCATTGTCGACTGGGTGGTGAAGACCATTCCCACCATGGGCGCTGGCTGGTGCCCGCCGGGCATGCTGGGTATAGGGATTGGCGGCACCGCGGAAAAGGCCGCGGTGATGGCCAAGGAAGTGCTAATGGATCCCATTGATATTCACGAGCTGCGCGAGCGTGGCCCTGCCAACCGGGTGGAGGAACTGCGGCTGGAAATCATGGAGGCCGTCAACAAGCTGGGGATTGGCGCCCAGGGTCTGGGTGGTTTGACCACGGTCATGGATGTCAAAATCAAGGACTATCCGACACATGCCGCGTCTTTGCCAGTGGCGATGATTCCGAACTGTGCGGCGACTCGTCATGCGCACTTTGTCCTGGATGGCTCTGGCCCCTCGTTGCAGACACCGCCGGATATTAACGATTGGCCGGATATCACCTGGGAAGTGAGCGACCAGGTGCGCCGGGTAAACCTGGACACGGTGACGCGCGAGGAGGCGGGCCAGTGGCAGCCGGGCGATACCCTGTTGCTGTCAGGCAAGATGCTCACCGGGCGCGATGCGGCGCACAAAAAAATGAAGGAATTGATCGATTCCGGAGAAGGTTTGCCGCCGGAAGTGGATCTGAAAGGCCGCTTTATTTACTACGTGGGTCCGGTAGATCCAGTGCGCGATGAGGTCATGGGTCCCGCGGGTCCGACCACGGCTACCCGTATGGACAAGTTTACTGATTTCATTCTGGAGCACACCGGTTTGCTGGGCATGATAGGCAAGGCGGAGCGTGGCCCAACCGGTATCGCGGCAATCAAAAAACACAAGGCCGTGTATTTGATGGCGGTCGGTGGGGCGGCTTACCTGGTGTCCAAAGCGATCACCTCCGCCAGGGTGGTGGCTTTTCCGGAAATGGGCATGGAGGCGATCTATGAGTTTGAGGTCAAAGATATGCCAGTGAGTGTAGCGGTAGACGCCAATGGCGTATCGGTGCATGAGATAGGCCCTAAAATCTGGCAGGCAAAGATACAAGAGCAGGCCATAAACGTTGTCTGATACCTTTTACTGGCATGATTACGAAACGTTTGGTGTAGACCCCTCCCGGGACCGGCCCGTGCAGTTCGCGGGTCTGCGTACCGATGCCGATCTCAATGTTATTGGCGAGCCTCTGGTTATCTTCGCCAAACCAGCCAATGATTTCCTGCCTCATCCGCAGGCTTGCCTGGTCACTGGAATCAGTCCACAGCAGGCACTGGCAGAAGGCCTGCCCGAGAATGAGTTTATTCGGCTTATCCATGAGCAACTGGCTCGTCCGGGCACCTGTGGGGTGGGCTATAACTCCCTGCGGTTTGATGACGAGGTAACCCGCTACACGTTGTATCGTAATTTTTATGAGCCGTATTCCCGCGAGTGGCAACATGGCAATTCCCGCTGGGACATTATCGATATGGTGCGCGCCACCTTCGCGCTGCGTCCAGAGGGTATCCAGTGGCCATTGCGTGAAGATGGCCTGCCCAGTTTTCGCCTGGAGGAGTTGACCCGTGCCAACGGCATCAGTCATGAGGCGGCCCACGATGCGTTGTCTGATGTCCATGCCACGATTGCCCTGGCGCGGTTAATAAAAGAGCGACAACCGCGCCTGTATGATTATGTCCTTAATAACCGCGACAAACGATCGGTGCAGGCGCAACTGGATATCGCCGCCATGAAACCGGTACTGCATGTGTCCGGCATGTTTGGTGCCCAACGCCACAACATAGCCCTGATCGTCCCGCTGGCGGTGCACCCGGTGAATCGCAACGAGATTATCTGTTTCGACCTGAGTGCTGACCCGCAGATGCTGATCGAGCATGAGCCACAGCAGATACAGGATTTGCTGTATACCCGCAATGAAGACTTGCCCGAGGGAATGGAGCGTCCGGGGCTAAAGTCGGTGCACATAAACCGCTGCCCCATGCTGGTGACGGCGAAGATGGCGGACCCGGCCACCGCAGCGCGACTGGGTATTAGTGGCGATGTGTGCCGTAAGCACCTGGCAGCTTTGCGAGAGTATCGCGCGCGCAATGCACAGGGCTTCACCGACAAGCTGCAGGCGGTGTATGCCGGGCGTAAGTTTGCTGCAGTGACCGACCCCGACCGCATGCTGTATAGCGGTGGATTTTTCTCGGCCCAGGATAAACGGGTGATGGATCAGGTGCGTGATGAGTCTCCTGAAAGCCTGGCAACCCGGAGTTTCGTGTTCGAGGATAAGCGCCTGCCAGAGATGCTGTTTCGCTATCGCGCGCGCAATTTCCCCGACAGCCTCGCTGCCGCTGAGCAGGCTCAGTGGGAAGAATACCGTTTTGCCCGGCTCACCGAACCCGAGGCCGGTGCCAGTATCTGTATGGAAGAATACCAGGCGTTAATAGAGCAACTGTTAGCTGCCGGCGACCTGGAGCCGGACAAACAGGCACTTCTGCAGCAGTTATTGGATTATTCCGACAGCCTGTTAGCCTGAACAAGTACCGCTTTTATTCGGTATTACGCACATGGGCAGGGCCTGCTGCCAGCCTTATAATAAGCAGCACAAAAACCAGCGTTGTATCTCACAATCTTGCAGGAGAGATTTCCCGTGCAGTTTGCCGGTAGCCATATACTCTCAGTCCAACAGTTCGAGCGCGGCGATGTCGAGCGTATATTCTCGGTAGCAGACGCGATGGCGCCCTATGCGCAGCGTCGCCGTGTCACCAAGGTGCTCGATGGCGCGATACTCGGCTCCATGTTTTTCGAGCCCAGCACCCGCACGCGAGTGAGCTTTGGCAGCGCGTTCAACTTGCTGGGGGGAGAGGTCAGGGAAACCACAGGTTTTGAAAACTCCGCCATCGCCAAGGGCGAGTCCCTGTACGACACAGCTCGAGTACTCAGCGGTTATTCAGATGTTATCGCCATGCGCCACCCGGCGGAGGGCTCGGTGGGGGAGTTTGCGGCTGCCAGTCGGGTGCCGGTGATTAATGGCGGTGACGGCAGTAACGAGCACCCCAGCCAAGCCCTGCTGGACTTGTATACCATCCAGAGCGAAGTGGCCGCCAGTGGTCGCAGCATTGACCAGTTGCGAATCGCTATGGTGGGGGACCTGCGCCACGGCCGCACGGTGCACTCTTTGTGCAAACTGCTGTGCCTGTTCAGTGGTGTACAGGTGGTGTTGGTGTCGCCGCTGGAGCTGCGTATGCCTCCCCAGATTGTAGAACAACTGCGCAGTACCGGGCATCAGGTGCTGGAGTCTGAAGCGCTGGAGCAAAGCATTACCCACGTGGATATTGTGTATTCCACGCGCATCCAGGAGGAGCGGTTTAGCTCCCAGGAAGAGGCGGATATGTATCGCGGCCGTTTCCGGCTAAACCAGAGTATTTATACGGCTAACTGTGAGCCCAACACGGTAATCATGCACCCGCTGCCGCGCGACTCGCGCGACAGTGCCCGGGAGCTGGACGACGACCTCAACGACAATCCCAATCTAGCCATTTTTCGCCAGACTGATAATGGGGTGCTGGTGCGTATGGCATTGTTTGCCTTGATCCTCGATGTGGTCGACCAGGTAGATCGTCACGCGCGCGATGTTAACTGGTATACAGCGGGACGCTTCTGATGCCGCTGGCGCTAACATTCGGGGCTGGCGATGTTCGTGTGCTGGAACAGCATACGGCCTGGTCCGGACATTTTGCCATCCGCCAACTGACCTTACAGCACCGTCTTTTTGCCGGTGGTTGGAGCGAGCCGCTGGTGCGGGAGGTTTTTGAGCGCGGCGATGCCGTGGGCGTACTGCCTTATGACCCGGTGAGCGATTCCCTGGTGATGATAGAGCAGTTTCGCCCCGGTGCCATGCGCGGCGATGACAGCCCCTGGATGCTGGAACTGATCGCAGGAATCGTTGAGCCCGGGGAATCCGCTACCGCTGTGGCACACCGTGAGGCCATGGAAGAGGCCGGTTGTGAACTGTCAGAACTACTGCCCATCGCCACGGTGTTGCCCAGTGCTGGCGCGTGTACTGAGCAGGTGCGGTTGCTCTGTGGCAGAGTGACTACTGCAGCGATCGGCGCTATTGCCGGATTACAGAACGAGGGTGAGGATATCCTGGTGCACTCGGTGTCGCGACGCGACGCCCTGCAACTGTTGGCGGATGATCGTATTCCCAATGGCCATACCCTGATTGCCTTGCAGTGGCTGCATATACATGGCGAGTCCCTGCGGGAGCGCTGGTGTTAAGGCTTGCTGCCTGCGCCTGACCCCTATGACTGAGCCGACCTCCAGCCTGAGCCCTGATTCTGGTTCCAGCCCCGACCCCGACCGCAAGCCGGACAAGAGCGTGGGATTGCTGCGCTCCAGCGCCCTGGTGGGCAGCATGACCATGACATCGCGGGTACTGGGCCTGTTGCGGGATATCGTGATTGCCGCGTTTGTTGGCGCCAGTGCCAATGCCGATGCTTTTTTTGTGGCGTTCAAAATCCCCAATTTCCTGCGCCGCCTGTTTGCCGAGGGTGCTTTCTCCCAGGCGTTTGTGCCGGTATTGGCGGACTACAAGCAAGAGGGCAGTGTGGTTGCGGTAAAGGCCCTGGTAGACCGGGTGGCCGGAGTTTTGGGGGGCACGCTGTTTTTCATCACCACGCTTACCATATTGGCCGCGCCACTGGTGACGGCGATCTTTGCACCGGGTTTTGTCAGTCAGCCGCAGAAATACCTGCTGACTACCGAGATGATCCGCATCACGTTTCCTTATTTATTGCTGATCTCCATGACCGGCTTTTGTGGCGCCATCCTGAACAGCTATGGACGTTTTGCGGTGCCGGCGTTTACCCCGGTCTTTCTTAATCTGTCGCTGATTTTTGCCGCCACTGTGGCTTCTCCGTGGTTTGCCGAGCCGGTGTTCGCCCTGGCCTGGGGCGTATTTTTTGCCGGCATCATCCAGCTGTTGTTTCAGTTGCCTTCCCTGTATCGACTGGAGTTGGTGCCCAGGCCGATCTGGGATACCAAGGATGAAGGGGTACGGCGCATTCTCAAGCTCATGGTGCCGGCCTTGTTCGGGGTTTCCGTCAGCCAGATCAATTTGCTGCTGGACACCGTGCTGGCCTCGTTTTTGCCGACCGGTAGTGTGTCCTGGTTGTATTATTCCGATCGCCTGGCGGAACTGCCCCTGGGCGTCTTCGGCATCGCCATCGCCACGGTTATTTTGCCCAATCTGTCGGCCCATCGCGCCGCATCCCGGGAAGGGCAGTTCAGCTCGACCCTGGACTGGGCCATGCGCAGCGTCTTGTTGATCGGCGTGCCCGCAGCTGTGGCCCTGATTCTGTTGGCGGAGCCTATTCTGATCACCCTGTTTCAATATGGTGCCCTGACGCCCTCGGATGTCGATATGGCCGCCCTGAGTATGCGCGCTTACAGCCTGGGTTTGATCGCCTTCATGCTGGTGAAAGTTTTGGCCCCGGGTTTTTATGCGCGCAAGGACACGGCGACGCCGGTGAAGATCGGTATTATCGCCATGGCGGCAAATATGGTGATGAATTTGCTGTTTGTACTGCCGCTGATGTACTACTGGAATATCGGCCATCTGGGACTGGCGTTGGCCACCAGTATCGCCGCTTATCTTAATGCGGGCCTGTTGCTGCGCGGCCTGCTGCGCGCCGGCGTGTTCCAGTTCCAGCCCGGCTGGCAGGTATATATGTTCCGTTTACTGGCGGCCACGGGCAGTATGGCGGCGGCGGTCGTGCTGTTGGCACCGGAAGATCCGGTCTGGCTGGCATGGCAGTGGCAGCGCCGGGCGCTGGAGATCGCGTTGGTTTGCGGTAGTGGCATTGCCGCGTATCTTCTCACCCACTGGGTTCTGGGTACCCGTTTGCGGCATCTGCGGGCACCTGTAGCGGTTTAAAGGTGTGTTTAGCGCAGTGCCAGCGGTCGCGACTGTGAGCAATATCAGCGGCAAATTCACTTTCCCGGGAGTCTCTGGCCCATAGGCTATGGGTCTGGATTTAGCTATACTGCTTCGTTTGATTTGACTGGGCATTCCCTGATCCTATGGAGCTGATTCGCGGTCTGCACAATTTGCGGCCAAGACACCGTGGTTGTGTGGCGACAATAGGCGCTTTTGATGGCGTGCACCTGGGCCACCAGGTGGTGATCAGGCATTTGCTGGAAAAGTCGGCCGAGCTGAATCTACCCTCGGTGATTATTGTATTTGAGCCTTTGCCACGCGAGTATTTTGCTCCCGTTGAAGCGCCGGCGCGCATTATGAGCTTTTGGGAAAAATGTCGCGCCTTGCAGGCCTTGGGCGTGGACAGAATACTGCGCATCCGTTTTAACGAGCAGTTGCGCGGTATGTCTGCCCAGCAATTTATCGATGACATTTTTGTTGCTGGACTGGGTGTGCGCTACGTGGTGCTTGGTGATGACTTTCGCTTTGGCAATGACCGCCAGGGCGATATTGAATTTATCCAGCAGCAGGGCCTGCGCTATGGCTATGCAGCGGGACCCACGCCCACGCAATCAGTGGATGGTGAGCGAGTGAGCAGCACCCGTATCCGGGAGGCGCTGGAGAACGCGGACTTCGCCGAGGCGGAGCGCTTACTGGGTCGGCCCTACAGTATTTCCGGCAAGGTGATCTATGGGCGGCAGTTGGGGCGTACCATTGGTGCGCCCACCGCTAACCTGGAATTGCGTCGGCTGCGCGCGCCCTTGTCCGGGGTGTATACGGTGCAGGTCAGTGGCGCCGGTATGGAAGGTGCGCTGGGGGTGGCCAATGTGGGCATTCGTCCCACGGTGGATGACAGTATTAAGGCCAATCTGGAAGTGCACCTGCTGGATCGCGAGATTGAACTGTATGGACAGCATATTGAAGTAACGTTTCGCCACAAGTTGCGCGAAGAACAAAAGTTTGCATCGTTGGATGAACTCAAAGAAAACATTGCGAGGGATATAGAGAATACGCGGACCTGGTTTAGCCAGTGCTGATATTTTTTGATTGATTAAATTATGAGCGACTACAAAGACACACTGAATTTGCCCAAAACGGCGTTTCCCATGAAAGCCAGCCTGGCGCAGCGGGAGCCCCAGCGGCTCAAGCAATGGCAGGACATGGGGCTGTACGAAAAGATTCGTCAGCACAGTGCCGGGCGCCCTAAATTTATCCTCCACGATGGCCCTCCCTATGCCAACGGTGAGCTGCACCTGGGGCATGCGGTGAACAAGATTCTCAAGGATATCATCGTCAAGTCGCGCACTCTGGACGGCTTTGATGCACCCTATGTGCCGGGCTGGGATTGCCACGGTCTGCCGATTGAGCTGAATGTCGAAAAGAAAGTCGGCAAGCCCGGGGTCAAGGTAACGGCTGTGGAGTTTCGCCAGAAGTGTCGGGACTATGCTGCGCGCCAGGTAGACGGGCAGCGCACCGAGTTTATCCGTATGGGCGTGCTGGGTGAGTGGTCCAATCCCTACCTGACCATGGATTTTAAATTTGAGGCGAACGAGATTCGCGCCCTGTCGCGTATCATCGACAACGGCCACCTGCATAAAGGTTTCAAACCGGTGCACTGGTGTATGGATTGTGGCTCCGCCCTGGCTGAGGCCGAAGTGGAGTACCAGGACAAACTGTCACCCGCGATTGACGTGGCTTTTGCCGCCGTAGACCCGGCCGCCTTTAACGCCGCCTGTGGCAGCGATTACCGCGGTGAGATCGCCGTGCCTATCTGGACCACCACGCCCTGGACCCTGCCGGCCAATATGGCCGTCAGTCTGCATCCAGAGCTGGACTATGTGTTGATCGAAGGCCAGGGCAGGGCTCTGCTGTTGGCTGAAGAGCTGGCGCAATCGTGTGTCACCCGCTTTGGCCTGGATGCGCTCACGGTGCTGGGTCGCTGTAAAGGGGCGGCTCTGGAGAACCTGCTACTGCAGCATGCATTTCTGCAGCGACAGGTGCCGGTGATTCTCGGCGATCATGTCACTACCGAGGCCGGTACAGGCGCGGTGCATACAGCCCCCGCCCATGGCCAGGACGATTTTGTCGTGGGTAAGCAATACGACCTGGAAGTTTACAACCCCGTCGGCAGTAATGGCGTGTACCTGCCTGATACTGAATACTTTGGCGGGCAGCACGTGCTCAAGGCCAATGCCGGCATTATTGAATTACTGCACGAGCGCGGTGTGTTGTTGTATTCAGAAGAGTACGAGCACTCTTACCCGCATTGCTGGCGCCACAAAACGCCGATCATTTTTCGCGCTACGCCCCAGTGGTTTATCAGCATGGGCCAGAACGGCTTGCTGCAAGGAGCCCTGGACGCCGCCGAGCAGGTGCAATGGTTGCCGGAGTGGGGCAAGGCGCGCATCGACAGTATGTTGGCTAGTCGCCCCGACTGGTGTATCTCCCGCCAGCGTACCTGGGGCGTGCCCATTACGTTATTTGTGCACAAGGAAACCGCAGAGTTACATCCCGCCACTACCCAGCTGATGGAGCAGGTTGCCCAGCGTGTAGAGCAGCAGGGCATTGATGCCTGGTTTGATATGGACGCTGCAGAATTGCTGGGAGATGATGCGGTAAACTACGACAAGGTATCCGACACCCTGGATGTCTGGTTCGACTCCGGTGTCACGCATGCCTGTGTTTTGCGCGAGCGGGACGTACTGCGCGCGCCTGCGGATATCTATCTGGAAGGTTCTGATCAGCATCGCGGCTGGTTCCAGTCCTCCTTGTTGACCGGTGTGGCCATCGACGGTGTGGCACCGTATAAAACGGTGCTGACGCATGGTTTTACCGTGGACAGCGATGGTCGCAAGATGTCCAAGTCCATTGGTAACATCATTGCTCCCAAGTCGGTGATGAACGATCTGGGTGCTGACATCCTGCGCCTGTGGGTGGCCGCTACCGATTACCGCGGTGAACTGACGGTAAGCGATGAAGTATTCAAGCGCACCGCCGACGCCTATCGTCGTATTCGCAATACGGCGCGCTTTTTGTTATCCAACCTCGATGGCTTTGCGCCGGGTACTGATGCGCTGCCTTTTGCGGACATGTTATCGCTGGATCGCTGGGCGGTGGATCGTGCGGCGCTGCTGCAACAGGAACTGAGCGCAGCCTACGACACCTATCAGTTTCACCAGATCTACCAGAAGCTGCACCACTTTTGCGCCAATGACCTGGGTGGCTTTTACCTGGATGTAATCAAGGACAGGCAGTACACCACCAAGCCTGACAGTCTGGCTCGGCGCTCTGGCCAGACAGCCATGTACCACATCGGTGAGGCTTTGGTGCGCTGGATAGCGCCCATACTCAGCTTTACCGCCGAGGAAATCTGGGAGAATTTGCCCGGCCAGCGCAGTGAATCAGTACTGCTGTCCCAGTGGTATGAAGGCTTGTCGACCCTGCCTGCCGATGAGTCCATGGGGCGTGCCTATTGGGATCAGGTGATGTCTGTGCGCACCGCGGTTAACAAGGAAATGGAAACCCAGCGCGCGGCCGGGGTATTGCGCGGTTCGCTGGATGCCCGCATCAGTCTTTTCTGCTCACCCGAATTACTGGCTAACCTGCAGGCCCTGGGTGATGAGTTGCGTTTTGTACTGATTACTTCGGCTGCCGCCCTGCTGCCACTGGAACAGGCGCCGGGCGATGCGGCACACACCGAGATCGCGGATCTGCGCTTGCAGGTGGAGGTGTCTGGCGATGAAAAGTGTGAGCGCTGCTGGCACCGTCGCCCCGAAATTGGGCAGATTGCCGAGCACCCAACCCTGTGCGAACGCTGTGTTGAGAATATAGACGGTGACGGCGAGCAGCGCAGTTTTGCGTAGTGGTTGGTATGCGCTGCGCTGGTATGGTCTGGCAGTTGTCATTATTCTGCTGGATCAATACACCAAGGGACTGGCGAGCAGTGGTCTGGATTATGCACGGCCAGTAAAAATTTTTCCCTGGTTTAACCTGACCCTGCAACACAATACCGGTGCCGCGTTCAGCTTCCTCAGCGGCGCTGGCGGCTGGCAGCGTTATTTTTTCACTGTGGTGGCAATGGGTATCAGCGCAGTTCTGGTAGTCTGGCTATACCGGATGCCTCGGCAACAGTGGCTATTGGCCCTGAGCCTGGGCTTGATACTGGGTGGGGCACTGGGTAACTTATGGGACAGGGTGGCGCTGGGCTACGTGGTGGACTTTATCTCTGTGCACTACGACAGGCATTATTTTCCGGCCTTTAACATCGCCGATTCAGCGATTTCTGTCGGCGCTGCCTGTATGTTGCTCGACAGCTTTATCCACCGGGGTGAGGTGGCTAACAATGAAAGGAATGAGGGATAAATGAGTCTTGTGAATGTGCCCGTGAGTGAAGGTACCCGCGTGTTCCTGAACTTCTCCATTAGCCTGGAAGACGGCTCGGAGGTGGATACCAACTTCGGCGGCGACCCGGTGGATTTTGCCATTGGCGACGGCAGCCTGTTGCCCGGTTTCGAGCGCCTGCTGTTTGGCATGAGTGGCGGCGAACGCCAGATGTTTACCGTAACCCCGGAGAACGCCTTTGGCCAGCCTAACGACAACAACCTGCAGTACCTGCCGCGGGATCAGTTTGATGATGATGTAGAGCTGGAGATCGGTCTGGTATTTTCTTTTGCCGATGCCGCCGGTGGTGAGCTTCCCGGCATGATTATCGCCTTCGATGAACAGGAAGTGACGGTGGACTTTAATCATCCCCTGGCCGGGCGAACCATTTTGTTTGATGTCCTGGTACACCGGGTAGAGCCGGCGGAGCTGCACTAGTGGAAATCCAGCTGGCCAACCCTCGCGGCTTTTGTGCCGGAGTAGACCGCGCTATCGACATTGTAAACCGTGCCCTGGAAGTCTTTGGTGCCCCGATTTATGTGCGCCATGAAGTCGTACACAACAAATTTGTGGTGGAAGACCTGCGCGAGCGCGGCGCTATATTTGTCGACGAGCTGGTTGAGGTGCCCGATGACTGCATCGTGATTTTTAGTGCTCATGGCGTGTCACAGGCAGTGCGCAAAGAAGCGGACGTGCGTGGGCTGAAGGTTTTCGATGCCACCTGCCCGCTGGTTACCAAAGTGCATATCGAGGTAGCCCGCTACAGCGCCGATGGTCGTGAGTGTGTGCTGATCGGCCATCGCGGCCACCCGGAAGTAGAAGGCACCATGGGCCAGTACGATCACACCGCAGGCGGTGATATCTACCTGGTAGAAGACCAGCAGCAGGCGGCGACGCTGCAGGTCAACAACCCGGAAAACTTGTCCTACGTCACGCAAACTACGCTGTCCATGGATGATACTGCACGGGTCATAGAGACCCTGCGCGAGCATTTCCCTCATATTCAGGGACCCCGCAAAGATGATATCTGTTACGCCACCCAGAACCGCCAGGACGCGGTAAAGCAGCTGGCAACTGACTGCGACCTGATGCTGGTAGTGGGCTCCCCCAATAGTTCCAACTCCAATCGCCTGGCGGAACTGGCACAGCGCATGGGCGCTGAAGCGCACCTGCTCGATGGCGCCGAAGATATAGACCCCACCTGGCTGCACGGTAAAACACGTATCGGCGTGACCGCCGGAGCCTCGGCGCCGGAGGTGTTGGTGCAGGGGGTTATTGACGGCCTGATTGCACTGGGAGCCGATCTGCCTATAGAAGTGGTTGGCCGGCCGGAAAATGTGACGTTCTCCCTGCCGCGCGAATTGCGCATCGACGTTAAAAACCTTTAGCCCCTAAGCTCTGCCCGGTATCAGGCATCCAAAGTCGCCGTATTCCGGCAAAACCTCCCGTTTACTGGTGATTCTTCGCTAAGCGCATAACCTTGTTACGGCATGGAGGTGTGCTGTGGACAGGATGTCGGTGGAGCTGCGCGGCTCAATGGGGTTTACCCTGATTGAATTGATAATCACATTGGCTATATTGGTGGTCTTGCTGACGGTGGCAGCGCCGTCGATGCGCCGACTTGTTCACTCTAATATGGTGCGCACCGAGGCAAGTCGCCTGGTTGCAGCGATTAACCTCACGCGCAGTGAAGCGGTGCTCAGGAATAGGCCGGTGAGTATGTGTCCATCATCCATGGCTGCCACTGGCCGGCCATTATGTTCCGGGACTTATGCCGACGGCTGGATTATTTACTCAAACAGGAATCGCGATCGG
>JBALVO010000074.1:0-17550 GCA_036961445.1 Halioglobus sp. | reverse complement strand
GGTTACTATTCCACCAGTTCTTTATAGGCACGCCAGGTGGCGTGGCCCAGTAACGGGAATATAAACACCATAGCCAGCATTCCGGTCATTACGCCGATGGCCACCAGTCCCGCGATCAGGGCGGCCCATACCAACATGGCGGGCAGATCTTGTGTCGCGACGCGCAGGCTGGTTCGTATAGCCGTGCTGGCCTCTACATGGCGTTCCACTATCATGGGTACCGATACCAGCGACAGAAAAAATACCGTAGCGCAGAGTACAAAGCCGACGATTACATAAGCAGTGAGCTGGGTGCTCGTCAGCTGTCGCACGACATCGCCACCGGTCGTGCTTTCCAGGCTGGGGGCGACATCGCCCACTACGCCATAGAACACCAGGCTGGACAGGGCAAACCAGGTTACCGCGATCAGCGACAGTATTTTTGCGAAGCCGAGCAAACTGCTATGGTTCCGCCTCAGGGGTAATAGGGATGACTGGAAATCCGCGATTTTTCCTTCATCCCTGCATCGTGATAGTTCACACAGCCCTGCTGTCAAAATGGGCCCCATGAGCAGGAACCCGGTGGTCATAGCGGCAATGAAAAAGGGGTGCCGATCATACGCCAGAATTAGTGCGCCCAGCAGTGATACTAAAATACCGTAGGCGAGACTGGCACTGCGGTGATGCTGCATATCGGTCCAGCCGTCCCTCAGCCAAATAAAGGGGCGGGTCAGCGGAATGCTGCGTACAGGATAGTGTGTATCCGGGTGATCTATTGTAGCCATGGTATTTTCCTCCTCACAGATCGGGTCTGCGATGTTTGCGGGGCAAACTACGGAGGTCGGGGCAAGACGGTCACCTCGCAAGGAGCAAGGTTCGGTGCCAGGTAGCGTCCGGGTGTCTCGGCCAAATCGTAGGGCTGTGTGGTTGGACAGTGAGTTTGGCGAAAATGTCCCGACTAACGAAATATTTCCAGTATCCCAAGCAGCAGGGCATAGCGTGTAGCCTTGCCTATCGCGGTTAATACAATAAATACCAGGAAGTGCACACGCATCATTCCGGCGATAAACGTCAGTGCGTCACCCGCAAGTGGCAGCCAGGCCAGCAGCAATGACCATACGCCGAACTTCTGGAACCAGCGCTGCGCTGCCGCCAGGTTTTTTTGCTTGAATGGAAACCAGCGCCGATCCTGAAAATGTAGTAGATATCGTCCCAGGCCCCAGTTGACTGCCGAGCCCAGGGTATTGCCGGTGGAAGCCCATAGCCATAGGGCAAGTGGATCGTAACCCGCGGTGACCAGACTGGCGAACAGGATTTCCGAATAGGCTGGCACCAGGGTGGCGGCAAGGAAAGCGCTGAAAAAAAGACCAAGATAAGCTTCCATGGTGTCCAGCCTGCGGGAAAACGTGCAGTTTACTTGGTTACGCTGTACCGCACACAAGCAAATCAAGAGCTGCAAAAAATCACTAGGTAGTAACGCTGCTTGGCAGGCGTACAGTGCTGTGCGAGCATGGGTCTCATAAAACAAGAAATTTACTGGGTGAAATTATGATTAGTGCCAGGGCGCTAATGCTTGGCGTCGTCGTGGCGCTGTTGTCCGCGGGTGTCAGTGCCGAGACTTTCGACCAGCAGGTCGAAGCCCTGGTGCGTCCCCTGGCAAATGGCCTGGCGGAGATTATTTTTTATAAGGTTCCGCTATTTGGTCAGCCTTTTCCTCTTATTGTTTTGTGGTTGGCCGTCGCGGCGATGTTTTTTACGTTCTACCTGGGTTTTATCAATATTCGCGGATTCGGCCTGGCCATTCGTCATGTGCGTGGCCACTTCCACAACCCGCAGGCCAATGGCGAAATATCGCATTTTCAGGCGGTAGCCACGGCTGTTTCAGGCACTGTGGGCATTGGCAATATTGGTGGTGTGGCCGTGGCCATTGTCATTGGTGGGCCAGGCGCTGCTTTTTGGTTGATTGTCGCCGGTTTCCTGTCGATGTCCACCAAGTTGGTAGAGTGCACGCTGGGCGTCAAATACCGTCGCTACAATGCAGATGGGTCAGTGTCCGGTGGTCCGATGTATTATCTGGAGCGATACCTGGCGGATCGGGGTGCTCCCCGGTGGGGCCGATTACTGGGCAGCTTTTATGCATTGTCGCTGGTGATAGGCTGTTTGGGTATCGGCAATATGTTCCAGTCCAATCAGGCCTATGTGCAGTTTGTGACTATATCCGGTGGCACGGAGAGTTTCTTTGCTGATAAGGGCTGGTTGTTCGGGTTGCTGATTGCGTCGGCGGTGGCGGTGGTGATTATTGGCGGTATCAAGTCTATCGCCAGGGTTGCGTCTCATATCGTGCCATTCATGGCGATCCTTTATATTATTTCGGCACTGATTATCATTGGCATGAGCGCAGAGCACATTCCCGCCGCCATTGGTTTGATTGTGAACGGTGCGTTTACCATGGAAGGGGCGACCGGTGGCGCGGTGGGCGCTATTATTGTCGGCTTCCAGCGCGCCTTATTTTCCAATGAGGCGGGCATAGGTTCAGCGTCTATTGCGCACTCCGCGGTGCAGACCGATGAGCCCGCGTCCGAGGGCCTGGTGTCATTGCTTGAACCCTTTATCGACACCGTGGTGATCTGCACACTGAGCTCGTTAGTTATTGTCACCACTGCCTATCCCTATGGTTTGATGGATGGTGGGCTGGAGGGAATAGCACTGACCTCAGCTTCCTTTGCACATCACATCAGTTGGGCGCCATACCCCCTGGCAATCGCCGCTTTGTTGTTTGCCTTTTCGACCAGTATTGCCTGGTCGTATTACGGCTTGAAAGGGTGGACGTATTTATTTGGCGAGGGGCGCTTCACGCAAATGCTATTCAAGGCGATCTTCTGCGTCTTTATTGCGTTGGGTTGTATGATTCAGTTAAGCGCCGTACTGGACTTCTCTGACGCCATGGTATTTCTGATCGCGATTCCCAATATCCTGGGTCTGTACTTTTTTGCGCCCGAGGTAAAGCGAGAGGTCAACGATTATATGCAACGCATTAAAGCCGGGGAAGTACACCTCAACGGCGACTGAGTAATCAGTACCTAGTAAGGGCGGTCGCCGTCTATCGTTATTCTTTGGAGTCGTCGATGGGCAGGAAAATAGTCGTTAATCGGTTTGTGCTGTGTGCTGCGATTATCCCAGATGGCAATACTGTGAGGCTGCCAGCTAAAGCGACAGGTATATTCGGCTGTAGTGATGTGCTGGAACAGCATCTGCAACAAACTGGAGCTCTCTGCCGGGCGCAGGCCTTCGATGTGCGTGGTGAATAATGAGTTCACGAAGATCACTTTCTTGCCTGTTTCCGGATGGGTGCGAATAACCGGGTGACGCACCGGCGGGTTGGCTGCCACAGCGTCTGCCAACCGCTCTTTACCACCGGGCTCTGCCAGGCTCTCCCTGAATCCATGGGAAAAATCGTGCACTGCCGTCAGGCCTTCCAGAAATTTTTGCATGGCAAAGGACAGGCCACTATAGGCAGCCGTCATACTGGACCACAGGGTATCACCGCCTTTGGTGGGCACAGTTACCGCCTTGAGTATTGTGCCCATAGGCGGGTGCTGGCGAAAGGTCATATCTGAGTGCCAGGCTTCTATCTTGCTGGGTCTCTCGGCGGTGCTTTCCAGAATGGTAATTTCCGGGAAGCCTTCTATGGTGTGGTAGGCCGGGTGAGTTTGCAGAGGGCCAAATGATAAAGCCAGGGCTTTTTGCCGGGCCGGGTCGATGTCCTGATCGCGAAAGAAAATGACCTCATACTCGTTGAGTAGTTTGCGTATGCGCAGGCCGTTCTCGGTGCTCAGCTCCTGAGACAAATCCAGGCCATGGACTTCGGCACCCAGGGCGCCCGCGACAGGTTTGATATCAAGCATGATTAAACTCGCTGTGTGATGGAGGCAAGTCTAGCATTTGTGCTGCGCCGAGCCATAACGTCAGTTTGATATTTTTGCTTCATTCCAACGCTGGTTTATTGAAGTCAGCCGGACTGGGCGTAAGCTTCAATCCTGGGCTGGCAGACTCACGTTGATTAACAGTCCGGTACCTGTATTGGCGGCTTCCATGCGCCCGCCGTGGCGTGAAATAGCGCGGTTGGCGATAGCCAACCCCAGGCCATAGCCGCCTGACTCCCGGGAGCGAGCAGTATCTACCCGGTAGAACTCCATGAATATCTTTTCCAGTTCTGCCGGCGGGACGCCGGGTCCGTGATCTTCTATTGCTACATGATAGCTGTTATTGATGCGCTTCAGCCCGACCTTTACCTGAGAATTATCGGCGGTATGTATCAGCGCGTTGCGCAGGATGTTTTCAAAGCTCTTGTGCAGCAGGTCTCCTGAGCTGGCGACCAGTGCCTGTTCTAGCCCGGGGCTGAAGATGACCTGCTTGCCCTGCGCATGCCCTTCAAAACTCGCATCTGCGCACAGCTGGCGCAGCAGTTCTATCAGGTCTATATGACTGTCCAGCTGGACTTGTCCGCCCTGGGCCGACAGTAGCTGTCCGATCAGGTCTTCCAGTCGTTCTGCCTCATGTTCAATACGTTGCAGATACTGGCTGCTTGCCTGACCGTTTTCCTGGGCTAGCGCAAGAGCGATACGCAGACGCGTCAGTGGTGAACGCAATTCATGCGACACGTCTCCCAGCAAGCGTTTTTGTGCCTGGATGCGTTCCTGCAGCTGCTCTGCCATGCTGTTGAAATCCCGGGCCAGTTCATCGGTCTCATCACCACCGTGGTTGCGGACCTGCAGACGTGTATCGAGTTCGCCATTGGCGAGTCGCCGCGAAGCCTGCTGCATGGCTTTGAGTCGGTTGGTCATCAACCGCGACAGGAAAAAACAGACCGCCCCGCTTATCAGTACTGCCAGGGCTATGCGCAACCAGAGCATACTGCCCAGTGCGCCAACTAAACGGTTCGGGGGTGTTGGGAATACAAACACGGCGCGCAGCTGTCCTTGTTCCCCGCGATAGATAGTGTGGCCCAGCATGTGCTTGCCAGGTCCCTTATGAAACACACGACGTCGTCCGTCGCGCAGTTCGTCCGCCAGGCGTGCAGCCGCCGTGGGCACCGAGCGACCGAAGAGATCCTGTCCCTGGAGGTTCAGCAGGTAGATTTCAATATCATGGCGGTCACTGGTGCGGCTTAACCAGCCCTGTAGTTCACCATCTTCGAGGTTTTGCAGTTCGTATATGGAGCGCAGCACAAAGCGGTGTGGGGGGCCGCTGCGCATGCGATCAGCCTGCTCAGCAGCGGGCCGCGAATCGAAGTACGCAGTGGTCAGCATCCAGCTGCCCAATATGGCAGTGGTTACCAGCCAGAAGCCGATGAATATTTTGACAAAAAGATAGCCTGGCAATTTCATTGGCTAGGCATCAGGGGAGCTGACTGTGAACTGATAGCCGATGCCGCGGACACTTACGATAAGGTTTTCTGCACCATGCTCAGCCAGTTTTTTCCTGATCTTACTGACGTGCACGTCGATACTGCGATCATAAGCCGAAAGAGCGCGCCCTAATGCTTGCTGGTTAAGTGTCTCCTTCTTGACGACGTTTCCCGCATTATGCAGCAAGGTGTACAACACGTTGAACTCCGCGCTGGTTAACTGCAGGTCTCGCCCTGTGTAAGTGGCACTGCGATCTCCCGGGGTAATGCAGACCTGTCCCACCGTCAATTCCGTTGCCGCCTCGACCACTCCGGCGACCTGCGAACGGCGCAAAATGGCGCGCAATCGTGCTGCCAGTTCCCTGGGGTTACAGGGCTTGGGTAAATAGTCGTCGGCACCCATCTCCAGGCCAACGATACGATCGGTATCCTCTCCTCGTGCGGTGAGCATCAGGATGGGGGTGGCGCTGAATTGCCGCACTTTGCGCAGCACATCCAGGCCCTGTAGGCCGGGCAGCATGACATCGAGCACAATAACGTCGTACTGGTGATGCCGACAGTGTTCAACTGCTTCGGCACCATCGTGCACGGCACTGGCAGCAAAATCCTCCAGTAGCAGGAATTCCGCGAGTAGGGAGCAAAGCTCCCTGTCATCGTCAATGATCAGTACGGTGGCGCTCATGGCGCAGCCTCATTTTGTGGTAGGACTGTAGTGTGTAGAAGAAGCCGTGTCTTGTCACCAGCACTTAACCACCCGTGGCAGTTCTTAACACTTCTTTACGTAGGTAATACAAGGGATGACTCATTTCCGGCGTTGCTCGCTCACGCAAATCCGGCGCCAGATATTGCCATTTCTGTACTTTCGTAGCGCAAGCAGATCAGGCAGAGGGCATAGTCACAGTCGATGCCCGGTCGCCAATTACCGAGCTTGCTCCTCGATGTTAAGTGGGCAGTACACACCACCGGGTGCTTCGATCAAGCTGGCACAGCGGTTGCAGTGGGTGCAACCATTTTTATAATTGCGGTCGGCCATGGCGTGTTTGACGAAGGCAGGGTCCTTGATAAGTGGGCGCCCCAATTGGATGAAGTCAAAACCTTCGGCCATGACTTTTTCTATACTCTGCACGTCCGTGCAGCCGCCGATATAGACCATCTGGCAGTTGACCCGATCGCGCACGCGTTTGGCATCTTCCAGGAAATACAGTTCTTCGTAAGGATAGTAACGAAACATTTTTGGCCCGATCAATTTCAGGCCCAGTTTCATGATGGGATTTTTCTCCACCTCAATCAGGCCTTTGTCCAGGGTTTCGCCGCGAAAATATACCATCGGATTGAAACTGCTGGTGCCCCCCGAGCAGATCAGCGCATTGATTCCGCCAGCGTCCAACATGGCTGCTACCTCAATGGCTTCTGCAATGTGCAGGCCATCTTTGATTCCGTCGGTGAGCCCGATTTTTCCGAGAATGGGAAAGTCATCGCCCACGGCCTTGCGTACTGCCGCAAGAGCCCGCAGTGGCAAGCGCATACGATTGGCCAGGCTGCCACCGTAGTCGTCCGTACGCCGATTGGTTTTTGGGCTGATAAACTGGCTTATACCGTAGCCATGACTGAAGTGAATTTCCACGGCGTCAAAGCCGGTTTCTTTCATCAACAGCGCTGCATCGTGATAAGTCTGCACCAGGTAATCAATGTCGGCGACGGTCATTGCACCTGCAAAGGGCAGCCCGGAGGGGGCACCCAGCATGTTGAACTGGCGAGAGGGGCCCAGTGGGCGTTTCAGGCGCTGTAGCTTACGGTTTTTGGAGAAATTGCCACAGTGGGTCATTTGTCCGGAAATTTTCACGTCCGGCGCGGTTTTTTTCAATTCGCTATTCATGTGAATCAGCTGGTCCCTGATCCCCTCATGCATCCACATCATCTGGTCGTTGATACGCCCGTCAGCCTCGGTGGTGCAATAGCCCAGCGTGGTCATGGCGACGCCTCCGGCTACGATCTCACGATGAAAGTCCAACAACAGGTCTCCGGGAATACCGGCCGGGGTTTTGCCCTCATAGGTGGCGGCTTTGAGGATGCGATTTTTTAATTGCAGCGTGCCGAGAGTGGCGGGGGAGAAAGCCCGGTGCAGATAGTCGCTCATGTGGCGCCTCGATCGATGGAATGGCAACGCCTAGTGTAGGTGGCGAGCTTGCCGCTGCCAACAACGACTGGTTCAATGAGCAATACCCGGCGCGAGCGTTCACCGGGTTCAGAGGCGCATCAACCGGGAACGCTATTACGACCCTGCGATCAGCCGGGCTTCCCGGCCCTGGAATTGCTGCGCCATAGCACCGTCCTGGGGATTGGTTCCGCCTAGAGTTCCTGAATTGTAAGATCCAGTTCTTCGCGCAGAGCTGCGGTACTATCGAGCTGACTGCTGTTGGTAACGACTGCCGTGCTGGCCAGTTCCGGTCGCAGGTAAGTCTCGGTGACGCGGCGCAGGTCATCCAGGTTGACGGCAAGAATTTGCGCACGGAACTGTTCTCGCTGGTCGTGTGTGCGGCCAAACATACGATTGTGGAAATGCTGTTTAGCTTCGCCGGCGGGGGAACTGGGTTTGTCCATGCTGCCGACCACACCCAGGATAGCTTCCTCCAATACGCGGTATTCATGAGGGGTTTCCAGCATCCAGGTCACTGCGGTATCGAAATCACCCAGGGTCTCTGCCAGGCGCGGATCGCGATAGGAGTAGAAGCGGAACGCCGCCACGCCGGAATCCTGGGAAGCACCGCCGCCATAGGCACCGCCCTGTTCACGGATTGCCCGGTGCAGGAAGCCGTTGCGCAAAACGCCACCCAATACGGTAAGTGCTGCGGCATCCGGGTGTTGTACCGCAACGGTGGGGTAGGCCCGCGCGCAGAAGTTCACCTGGGTATTGGTCAGCCACATTTCACCGCGGCGTTCGCGTACCGGTTGCAGCGCGAAATGTGATGCCGGGGGGGTCACGTTATCTGCCGTCCATATGGCGGCTGCAGTGTCTGCGACATCTGCTACTTTGTGAGCCTCTGCTATGGTCAGCAGTTGCAATGGCATGCTTGCAATATGGCAATGCAGTGCACCCAATCGCGCGGCAAAGGCTTCCAGTTCCTGCGGATCACGCAAGCGATCATCCAATTCGCGCAGGCTACTGATTCCGGCCAGGCCCGACAGCTCATGGTTCACTTGCGCCAGCGGACTCATGCCGGCGCAGGCGGCTGCCATGGCCAGTCCGTGGCCATTGCCGGTAATCGATTGTTCGCGCCTGGCGCGGGCCTGGTTGATCAGGTCGCGAATACGGGTCGTCTCGTCGAAACGTGGCGTGCGCAGTGTATCGTGCATCAATTGCGCCTGACCCCCGGCATTACGCAACAGGGCTTTGGAAGAGAGGACGAAATTTGCAGTAATGGCCTGTTCGTTATCCACAGCGCCGCGCATGGAAGTGAAGGCATTGATGGAGCCCACGGTGGCGGCCTGGTGTTCCTGGGCTTGCAGGTAAGAGTCCTGTCCCAGGCCCATTTCAGTCAGCATATTGGTATACAGGGGCAGTATTTGTAACTGTTCATGGGACAGTTCCGGCAGCGGCAGGACCGCTTGTTGGTATACGATGCCGTTGGTGCCCTGACTGTAAGTGGTGACGGGGAGGCCTTTGATGAGGCTCTTGTTAAAGGTCAGGTCCGGCAAGCTGGCCGGTACATCGCTGAGTTCAACCTTGGGCAAAATGCCTTCGTCATCTACCTGTTCCTGGCGCGCCACCAGTTCCGCTGCCAATTTCACCACAGCGGCGGTTTGTTGTTCGTCCATGCCGGCCTTGATAACGGCCAGGCGATCAGCTTCATCGGCCACACGTTTTGCCGACAGTTCTGTGTCTGGCGTCATTACCAGGGTAATGCGGTGTGGATTATCCAGAAGTAGCCGTTGCGCTAATTGGCAAATGTACAATGGATCCTGAATTTTTTCACGTAACCTGGCGATCACAGGCTCCAGGTTGAGCACCGCGATGGGGTCACTGTAATGTGTGGCGCAACCCAGCGCCTGCAGGATCAGCTGCAAACCGTAGGGGTAACTGTCACCACTGATTTCTCGCTGGTGTAATTCCAGCTGGTGCAATACGGCTTCCAGTCGGTCCTGATTAACGCCGTGTTCAGCGACCTGTTGTATGACTTCAAGTACCAGTTTTTCCAGCGCATCGGCGTGGACGGCTTCACTGCCTTCTATGCCACAGCAAAAGACCATTTCGCGCATTGAGTCTTCCAGGCCACAAAGAGGCGAGGGCGCTTGTCCCAGTTCAGTAGTTTCCAGTGCGTGCTGCAGGGGTGATGCGCTGTTGTCCAATAATATGCTGGACAACAATTGTGCCTCAAGCAGCTGCTCCAGGTCGGAGCTCTCGCCCAGCATCCAGCCCATTACCAGGTGGGTCTTGTTGCCAGTCTCTCCGTTTTCGTCAAATGCGTAGCTGCTATGCACCTGCACTGGAGATGTCAGGCGTTGCTCTGCCTGTACCTGTATGCGTTGCTCCAGTTTCTCGAATCGACCCAGGGCCTTGGCTTCAAATACCGCCTGATGTTCGCTGGCGGCGATGTCCCCAAAGGTCATAAAGATGGCATTGCTGGGATGGTAGTGGCTGCGATAAAAGGCCTGCAGTTCAGCGTAGCTCAGATCCGGGATATGTTCGGGGTCACCACCGGAGTTGTAATGGTAGGTGCTGCTGGGGAACAGGTGTTCACACAACTTGCTCCACAGTGTACTGCTGACCGAACTCATCGCCCCCTTCATTTCATTGAATACCACGCCTTTGTATACCAGCGCAGAGTCGGGATTGTCGGGCTCGGAGAACTCCACCCGGTGGCCTTCCTGGGCGAAGTCCAGCGGATCCAGCCGTGAGAAAAACACCGCGTCCAGGTAGACATCCAAAAGATTGTTGAAGTCCTTGCGGTTCTGGCTGGCGAATGGGTAGGCGGTCCAGTCAGAGCTGGTGAAGGCGTTCATAAAGGTATTGAGTGAGCGGCGCAGCATCATAAAGAAGGGGTCGCGCACGGGGTAGTGTTCACTGCCACACAGGGCTGTATGCTCCAGTATATGGGCGACTCCGCTGGAGTCTTCGGGGACGGTGCGCAGAGCCACCAGAAAGACGTTCTCAGTATTGTCCGAGGCCAGGTGATAGTGCATCGCGCCAGTGGCCCTGTGTTCAAATTGCTCCACGCGAATATTGAGGGACTCAATTGTCTCCTGGCGAACCGGTTCGAAGGCGGGGTGGGCACTGGGTAGTGCGCTGCTGCTTATGCTCATGCGGAGTCTCTGGTGGTAGGTGGATAAGTGAAGGGGCGCTATTCTAGCGCGAAACAGGCGTTGCTGGCTTTTATTTGCTTACTGGTGTCACCGGATCCAATTCTATCTGGTATAGCCAGGGCCAGCGTTTACCGGTTACCCAGATGGAACCATCGGCCGGGTTACGGGCGATACCATTGAGAACGTCGGTGCCAGCGCGTCGCTCGTTCGCAGGTAGCAGGCCTTGCAGGTCTATGCTGGCAGTGACCTCGCCGCTAGTCGGTTCGATAATGACGATGCGGTCAGTTTGCCAGACATTGGCCCATATTTTGCCGTCCACCCATTCCAGTTCATTCAGTCGCGGCAGCGGTTTGCCATTCTCGGTGACTTGTATCGAGTGCAGGATCTGCTTGGTCTGCGGTGACAAAAAATGCAACTGGTCGCTGCCGTCGCTATAAATGAGCTCTTTGGCGTTATTGGTCAGACCCCAACCCTCGCCCGGTAGTGAGAACACATGATCGAACTGCAGGCCTTGCTTGTGGTAGACCAGTGCGCCGCGATTATGCCAGGTGAGTTGGTAGACTTTATCTTCAAATACGGTGAGACCTTCGGCAAAAATCTTTGCATCGAGTTTGCGTGCTGTATCCAGCGTGTTTTGCGCAAAGTGGTAGCGCAGTAAGTGGGAGTGGCCATAACGGCCGCTGCTGACATAGAGGTAGCCGTCTACAATTTCCAGGCCTTGTACAAAGATCTTGCGGGATTGGGGCTTTTGGTCGGTAACACGAACCGTGTATTGTTGCACCGCCAGTGTAGCCATGGGCACACAACAGATGAAGATGACGAGCACAGTACGCAGGATTCGCATGGCGATGAGTATACGTGTACCGAGGCCTCCTAGATACGGTTGCGCATCAGGTCGCGAATTATGAAGCGCGCCGGGGCAACCGCTCGACTCAGTTCCCTGCTAAACGGCGGCGCTTCGTTGCAGATCATACTTCCCAGCAGCTCCGCTGTTAGCGGTGTAGATGTAAGACCACGAGAGCCGTGGGCCGTAGTCACATACAGTCCCGGTATATAGCGACCTTTACGTGTAATGCGCTGTTTGGCATTTTTTCGCAGGGGCGCATAGTCGTCCAAAAACGCCGCCAGGTCGGGCACCGGACCTGCCATTGGCAGGTAGTCAGGACTGGCGCAGCGGTATCCAACGCGACCTGCGAGTTGCCCGGGGTCAATTTCCCCCAGCGCCTGGTTCCAGGCGGGTACCGCTGTGGCCAGTTTAGCGAGGTTTATGCGGTGATCTTCAGCGCGCAGTGAGTGGTCATCATCGTGCAGGTCAAAAGTAGCGCCGATACAGTGATAACCTTGCCTGGCTGGCGCTATATAGCCTTCGTGACACAGGGCGGACTGCAGTCCTGCAAAGGTCTGGTTAGCTGGCAGCAGCGTTGTCTGACCGCGAATGGCTTGCAGCGGTAGCCACTGCAGTTGTTGCAGGTCCTTTGCTGCAGTACCGGTAGCAATGATGGCACTGGCGGCACTGGCGACTACCTTATTGTCAGCCATTGCCTGCCATGCGCCATCACTGGTTTCAACGGACAGGGCACCGCAATCTTCGACAAGCGTGATATTGCGATGGTCTGCCAGAGCTTGGCACACCGATGCCGGTCTCATCCAGCCTGACTCCGGGAACCAGTAACCGCTGCTTTTCTGTTCGATACCGAGCACCTGTTGTGCCTGCTGCGCATCCAGTACCCGGGCCAACTCCGGCACGCGGACCAGCACCTGGGCTAAGGCGGCGAGCTCCTGGCTGTTGTCGCTCTGGTGAAAGCTGCCACAAAGAGCGCCGTCCAGCCCTGCACTGAGTTGGCCTGACTGGAGCAGGCTGCGGTAAAAGCTGGAGGCGAAGCGAAAGCTCTGCAGTGCGAAATCGGTGAGCGGCGAGTGTTTACGTGACACCCGGGTGTAGAGAATGCCCTGTTCGTTGCCAGAGCCAGCACTGGCAACTTTACCCTGGTCCAACAAGGTGACCGCGATACCCCGCCTGGCAAGAGCCTCGGCGACGGTGCAGCCCGCCAGGCCTGCACCAACAACCAGGGCGGTCTCGGGGCTTGCTGCACTGGTGCCGACAATATCCCAGGGTGTGCCGGTGCTGTGTTTTGCAAAGCAACGGATGGACGGGTTTGCTGCTGTTGGCGCTTCTGTCTTGTTGTTAATCTGCCCACGCAGACACTCCCTTTTACGAGCGAAACCAGCGACCTTTTGTACCGCAAAACCTGCGTCTTCCATGTCGCGACGCACCTGCCCGGCAGCCGTAAAGGTGGCAAAGGTCGCCCCGGGCAGGCTCAGGGCGGCCGCCGCTTGCAGTACCTGTGGCGACCACATGGATGCATTGCGAGAGGGGGCAAAGCCATCCAGATACCAGGCGTCTACTGTGGCTTGTTCCCGGCTGGCCAGATCGGACAACGCCGCGGTCGCATCTTCCCACCACAGGTCCAGAGTAATCCTGCCCTGTTCCAGTACCAGGCGGTGTTGCCCGGGCAGCAGGGCCGGGTAGGATTCCAGCAAGGACGTTGCCAATGGCGCCAGCACTGGCCAGTTGTCCAGTGCCTGCGCTAAATCTTCTTTTGCCAGTGGGTGTTTTTCGATAGACAGGTAATGCAACGCGGGGCGCGGCTCAGGCAGTTGCCGCCATGCCTGCCAGGTCACCAGAAAATTAAGGCCCGTGCCAAATCCGGTTTCAGCGATACAAAATCGCTTGCGCGGATGCTGTAACCAGCGCTGCGGTAGGTTATTTCCCAGCAGGAAAACGTAGCGGCTTTCCTCCAGGCCGTTGCTGTTGGAATAATAAATGTCGCCGAATTCAGTGGAGGTAGGATCTCCATTGTCATTCCAGTCCACCACGGCCGCCTCGACAGGGCACCAGGGTGTATTATCGCGCTTCATCCGGCCCGGGTTTTGATCTGCAGTTCGTCAGGCAGCCAGGCTGGAATATGAGGTTGTTCTTCTGCCAGTAGGTCGTCAACAGCAAAGACATGTAACTCCGGGGCGCCACCTGGCGGTCGATACAGTGTGATGAGGAAGTCGGTGGCATTCACGTTTTGTGGGAGCTGTACTTCCCAGGTGCCGTCCAGCATGCCCAGTGTGGTATTGCCTGGCTGCAAGCGTATTTTGGCGACGTAATGATTTTTGCCCACTGGCCTCAGACTGCGACTTTCGCTGCCAATCAAAGCGCCAAACAAGCGGGTCTTGATGGAGCAAATGGGTGCGATATCACGGCGGCTTTCAGGCACCGTGGGATCCATCAGACGCTGGGTGATAAGCGATAGAGCGGTGCTGCCCTCTGCGCCATTGAGCCTGACTTTATCGACACTGAAAGGAATCTTGGCCATTTTCTCGGCATCGCGATGAGCGGCTTCGCGTTGGGATATTTCCTCTGCCGTGGGCAGGGTGCGGGCCGATTCTTGCAACTCGGTGTAGTAGCCTGACAACAGGCTGTGCAGACGTTCGACGGTTGCCGCTTCCTGCTCCAGAGAGCGGTTTGTACTCAATGTGCGTAGCGGTTTGCTCTCAATCGCCGGTGCTTCCGGCGGCGCACTGGCGGCCACTGCGGGGGATTCAGTAGCTGTCTTGCTCGCCACTGCAGTGGCAGTTTTAGCCGCGATTAGTTGTGCTTGCAACAGGGTCACTTCCTGCTCAGTGATAGTAATCAGGCGTTCCCTGATGCTGACCATTTCCTGCGCCAGTTTTTTTACCGCGGGATTGCTGCTTTGTACCGCTGGTATGCCATCAGTTTGCAAAATATCAAGCGTTTTCTGGTACTGGTCCAATTCATGGGTAAGCATCTGGCGCTCTGTGGTTAGCGCTTCCAGCTCACCAGCCGACGTGGAATATGGCACAAGGGTAAGCGCCGCCAGCACTATGCAGCGCGGTAGCAAGGTATGGCGCCACAGCCACGAAGAGGCAAATATCTTGCCGGATAGGGCGCCTGTGACCGGCGACAGCGCAGTCATCACGAAGTGTCCATACAATTATGAGCTGTCGATGGTAACAGAATCGGGCCAGAGCGACCTAGCGACCAGATCTATATAGCGACATAGTTCACATTGAGGCTTTGTTGCTCGCGGCTGTCGGGAGTATTAGACTTGCCGGTTCGCATCTATAGAGGTTGTCATGGCGCAAACACAGACCCAGTCCATTCCCCGGGAAAAATTCCTGTTGATGTCCGTTAACTTGCTGCATAAGGCGTTTATCGACGCTACCCGGACCACCGCTAAAAATGTGTACAAGGACATTTCTGATGGTAAAGCGATTCACCTTACTACCGTAGAGATGGAGGATCGCTCGACTGTACGCTTCAACCTGTCACTGGACCAAAGTGAATTTCAGGGCAAATTGAATTATGGGGCATTTCGAGCCAGCCTGGCGACGTTGATTGGCAATATCACGCAGGCATTGCGCGACAAGACACAGTACCCGGTGTTCAATGCTGAAGGAGACGATGGCACGCTGATTTTCGGTATCACCGCCGTTACGGTTGAGCAGGAACGGCCCAATGTGATGGTGCTTGCAGCTGAACTCAACGGGCCCGTTGGCGCTACCATGTTGCGCTTGATGTACCTTGATCCGCAACAGTTTGCAGCCCAGCAGGACGAGGTTGCCCCCGGGGAAACAGGCGCTTAATGCTGGATATTTACCTGCGGTAGTGCGGGACGCTCTATAGTTAGCTTCTCGCTGGGTGCAATAACTTCTGCGCTGCCCGAGGCAACCAGTTTGTCGTGCTGGTTATAGGCTTTGCAGTCCAGGGTTACATACTGGCGCCGGTCCTTCTTGTCAGTGACTTGCAACTTGATGGTCACGGTATCACCTATTTTTACGGGCAGGCGGAAGCGTAGGGACTGGCTTAGATATACAGTTCCGGGGCCGGGCAGTTCCATGGCCAGGGCCGCGGAGATGATGGCGCCGGTTAGCATGCCGTGAGCGATGCGACCATTGAACTGGGTGTTTGCAGCAAATTCGGCATCAAGATGTACCGGGTTAACATCACCTGATACCGCAGCGAACAGCGTGATATCACGCTCCTGGATGAGCTTGGAATAGTGGGCTGTTTGCCCTATGGTTATCTCGTTGTAGGTGTAGTTGCCTAATTGTGGCATGCCCGGAACCCCGCAGTATTGAAAACGCCGTAAAGCATAACCCATTTTCGTGGCATGAGCCGATCGAAACCCTGACTGACAGGCCAGCATGATGCAAGACACCACCGGATACGAACGACGTATCCCGGAAATCAATTATCCCGAAGAGCTTCCTATTGCCGAGCGACGCGCCGAAATTGCGCGCGCAATCAGTGCCAACCAGGTAGTCATAATTGCCGGAGAAACCGGCTCGGGCAAGACCACCCAGTTGCCCAAGATATGCCTGGAATTGGGTCGCGGCACCCGTCAATTGATAGGTCATACCCAGCCGCGGCGGTTGGCAGCACGCACCGTCGCACAGCGTATTGCCCAGGAGCTTGACACCGAGCTGGGTGCCACCGTCGGCTACCAGGTGCGCTTCACGGATAAGGTGTCTGAGGCCACCGCCGTGAAGCTGATGACGGATGGTATTTTGCTGGCCGAGATGCAGCGCGACCGATTGTTACGCAAGTACGACACCATTATTATTGATGAGGCACACGAGCGCAGCCTCAATATTGATTTTCTGCTGGGTTACCTAAAACGTATTTTGCCGCAACGCCCGGATCTTAAGCTCATTATCACTTCTGCGACTATCGATGTGGAAAGCTTCTCCCGGCATTTTGATGACGCGCCGGTTATCGAAGTGTCGGGGCGCACCTTTGCGGTGGAAACTTTATATCTGGATTCTGCCCAGGACAGGGATGAGGGCATTCAGCAACAAATTGTCTCGCTGGCGGAGGACATCGATGCCGGGCGCTTTGGTGCACGCGGAGACATACTGGTATTTTTGTCCGGTGAGCGCGACATAAGAGAACTGGCCAAGGCACTGCGGCAATCCACATCATTGGATGTTCTTCCCCTATACGCCCGCCTGAGCAACGCCGAGCAGAACCGCGTCTTTGACATCTCACGACGCCGCGGCACACGTGTAGTGCTTGCGACCAATGTGGCAGAAACTTCTCTTACAGTACCCGGGATACGCTATGTGATCGATCCGGGTGAGGCGCGTATCAGTCGTTACAGCTATCGCACCAAGGTGCAACGCCTGCCCATTGAACCGATCTCCCAGGCCAGTGCTAACCAACGGCAGGGGCGTTGCGGTCGAATGGAAGCCGGGGTTTGTCTGCGCCTGTACAGTGAGGAGGATTTCAAGCAACGCCCCGAGTTTACCGATCCTGAGATAAAACGCACCAATCTGGCAGCTGTAATACTGCAGATGCTGACGCTGGGCCTGGGTGAGATTGAGGACTTTCCCTTCATCAATCCACCGGACTCACGCATGGTGCGCGACGGTTATAAATTGCTCGAAGAGCTGGGCGCGGTAACTCCGGCTGGCGAACTCACCAGCGTCGGCAAGCGCATGGCCCGTTTGCCGGTTGATCCGAGACTGGCTCGTATGGTGTTAGCCGCTGCGGAACAGGGATGCCTGGAAGAAATTCTGGTGATTACCAGTGCGCTGACGGTGCAGGATCCGCGTGAGCGACCAGCGGAGAAGCAGCAGCAGGCGGATCAAATGCACGCCCGTTTTCGTCACCCCAAATCTGACTTCATCGCCTGGCTAAATTTGTGGAAGTACTATGAGGAACAGCGCCAGGAATTGAGTCAGGGTCAATTGCGTAAGCTGTGCAAGCGGGAATATATGTCCTTTATGCGTATGCGCGAGTGGCGGGATATACACGCCCAGCTCAGTATTGCCTGCCGACAACAGCAGCT
>JBALVO010000073.1:0-17857 GCA_036961445.1 Halioglobus sp. | reverse complement strand
GGCCCAGTATCTTGCCGCGGTGCTCGCGGGTGATATCACCCTCATGCCAGTGGACATTGGTTGCTTTTTGTTCTGCCATGGTTATTGTTCTCCAGTAATTGCTCGACCCACTGCCGGTGATCACCGAGCAGAAAATTGCTTCGTTTGTCTATCGCGATGGTATAAATTTTTCCCGGTACTCCCGAAACTGGTGTTTCAACCCCTGCTCCGTAAAACCAAACTGTGCCAGTGTGTACTCGTGGGACGGGCGTAATTCGCGTCGATTGAATTCCTGCCACCGGCCCATCTCAGCCCTCGCCTCTTCTGTCAGCTCCATACCCAGGAAGTCATACACCTTCTGGATCTCTATCAGCGGCTGCGTGACCGTATCGGTAAACCACAAGTCCAGAAACCTGTTTGCAGTGCTATCGGCAGCAGTAGTAACGACACTCGTTCTGCCACTGTCGCCGCTGTCACGCTCCATCTCCTGACGCACAGCCATGGTATGCGCCATGCCATTGGCGAACTTGCTCGCCCACTGCCGTCCCACCTCCCTGGGGTCGGCAGAGTCGGAGTAGATCATCCACATACCCGCTATAAGGCTGGCCAGGGAAGGGATGGTCTCCAGCGGATCGCGGTGCGATTGTACCACCTTGGCGTCGGGAAAAACCTTGAACACCAAATCCATATAGTGCAGGTGATGCGGCGCTTTTAACGTCCAACGCAGCCCCGATTGGCCGCTGCGTTTTTTCTGCCACTGCAGAAACTGCAACAGACACCTGAAATACTCGTAGCCCGGAGTGTGGTCCTGCGCTTGTATCCATGCATCGAAGCTGGGTATGTTGGCAAAGGCCTGGGTATTAAAACTATAAAATGACTGTTCCAGCAGCATGATATCTTCATCTGGCCCCATGGCATCCATAGGATGGATAGCCAGCAAGTCCGGATTACCCTCGACCAAAGCCTGCATCTCAGCTTTGGCATCGCTTATACGTTGATCACCCGCGCGCGTAAAATCCCAGTCCATAGCAGGGCACGGGTAGCGTACTTCATACCACAAGGGGGCATACATCCTGTGGTCAGCCGCAATAGTACGATGCAACATGGTCGTACCGGTGCGCGGCAGACCCACAATAACCAGAGGCGCTGCAATCTGCTCGTCGAGAATCTGTGGAAAACGTTGCAAATAATGCTGCACTCGCAGTCGGGTAGCCAATATATCCACCACGCGCTGGCGCAGCACTGTGCGACCCGTGACATTCAAGTTCGCTTCGTGTTGCAGCGACCACAACAGCTTTTCCAGCGGTTGGCGATAGCTATCGTCGCCGAAGTCGCACAGGCCATCCACCGCCATGGCGCTGGCAACCAGGTCGTCAGGATCAAAACCTACATTATCCATAATATCCTTGTAACAAAGATCTATAACTGATCAAAAGACACCACACGGGTGTGCACTGGCGGGTAGTCCTGCGCTTCGATGTAGCGCAACAGCATTGCGCCAGTACTATGTCTCGCCGTGGTTAGCCAATTCGGGTAGGCTGCGCCCGGACTGCGATGTGCGACCACAATACATACCTGCCCATCTTCTGTGAGTACGACTGAATCATTGTTTATACAAATGCGGTGATAACGATAGTCCAGAGATTCCATCCAGTAATTGGAGAGCTGGAAATTCCAGGCACGACCATGCCGCGGCGGAGCAAATTCGATGACCAGCGCTTCATCCGGGGCCAACTCCCAGTAACTGTTGTGATAGTAGATAGACGGATCGCCGCCTGCCTGCAGGCACATTTTCTGGTCGTTGCCAGGTAATTGGTTGATATGGGTGCTGAAGATGTCCATCCACTGCTGAAACAGCCCGGCAGTACCGGTAACAAATGGCACCACCTGACTCAATTGAGTGGCAAAAGTCGCCGCATCCAGGTGATCATCACCCACCGGGTCCAGGCACTGTATCTGCAATTCTGCGCGCTGCTCACGTTTGCGGTCGCGAAACGTCTGGCGCACCAATAGGTTGTCTGACTCAACGCGCATGGGGAGCCAGTTACCCGCATGCGGTCTGCTACTGACGATGATTGCAAAGTCGCCGTTGTCTTCGACTTCCAATTGCTGCAACTCCACATGCCCCGTGGGTGCCATATCCCCGCCCCCGGCAAAAGACCCGGCCTTGGTTTCAATACTGAGATAGGCCACAGAACCACGATTGCCGCTAATACGGTATTCTCGTCGTCCATCGACGGCACAGTTCTGGTAGAAATTGTCAGGGTTGTCATTACCGATCTTGGCCGTTTCATGCGACAGCGAGTAAAACTGGGGGAAGTTGGGGTCGCCAAACTCAACATGCTTCTCCAGGCCAAGCCGCAGCAAACGTGTGAGGTAACGAAAGCCCTCTACCCGGGTTAGGTCATCACCGGGAACACGCTCTGCAAGTATCTGTACGCCCGCTTCTTTGAGGGAGTCACAAAATTCATGCCACAATTGTCCATGGTGAAGCTTCGCCAGCTGTTTTTCAGGCATATAAACTGCAAATTGGCTGCAAATTCTCCACTACAAATAGTAATCGATCAGGGAAAGCACCAGCATCAGCCCCACCAGCGGCATCACCCAGCGCCGCAGTTGCTGCATGCGTTGCGGATCTGCAGGCTTGGCAAAGCGCTCCCCCAACACCACCATCAGCGCCACTCCGGCAAAAATAAAGAATAGAATCAGTAGCACATTATTCATCGTCATTGCCCCTCAACAAGGTCGCGGAACCGGCTCGAACTGCGGTATACCACGCAGAGGGGTTGTCGATTTCACCCTCTTCATTCAAATCCGGATAGCGCAGGCCGCGCTGTTCACAGAATTCTCGTACGGCAGGGTGACCCCACTCAAAGAACAAACGCTGGTAAGTGGCGTCATCAATGCGCACCCGATCATACAGGCCCGCCAACTGACGCTGGCGCTGCGCCTCGGACAAAATTATTCCCGATGCCACGGAGACATTAAGGGAGCCGACCATGCCCACCATGGGGATGGTCACACATACATCAGCCAGGCGCTGTCCCTGTTCGCTCAACCCGGCGCGTTCTGCGCCGAATAATATAGCGCTGGGACCCGTGTAATCAATTTCCCGGTAATCGATGGCGCCTTCACCCAGGTGGGCCGCGACCAGCTGATAACCCTGACTGTGCAGCGGTTGCAGCGCCGTTTCCAGGCAGTGATGATGCGCCACATCCACCCAACGATGCGAACCCATGGCAGTGCCGCGAAACGCGTGATATGCCTCATCACCCAGTACCGCATGGACACGCATAATACCCACGGCATCACAGTTACGTATGATGGCCGCAAGATTGCGCTGCTTGTGCACAAAATCAGTAACCACGGTGAAATCGGGTTGCCGCCGACGCAGCACCTGGTGCAGCCGGTTTATGCGTTGTGGCGTCACGGCTTCACCTGGGGCATCCGGGCCACAACATACCCGGCTTGAGTGACCCTAGCGCGCAGATTGAGACCGGCGCCAGGTCCACAGTAGAAGAAGTGCTGGACGCTCAAGACACAGATTCAGGAAATCACGCGATAGACGTCGGGGATCTGGGCAACCTGATCGACTGTGCAGTCAAGATCTTTCAGCAACCCGTCTTTGAGGCTGTAGACCCAGCCATGTACGGCCAGTTTCTGGCCGCGGGCCCAGGCATTCTGCGCAATCGTGGTATGACAGACATGTGATACCTGGGTCATTACATTGAGCTCACACAACAGGTCCAGGCGATCTTCTTCATCGTCTATCGCTTCTATGCGGGCCCGGTGACGGTGCTGCACATCCTTAATATTGCGCAACCAGTTATCGATCAGGCCGTTGTCTGCATCTTCATAGGCCGCGCGAATACCACCACAACCGTAATGTCCAACCACGATAACATGCTTCACCTGCAGCACGTCCACGGCGTATTGCAATACGGTAAGACAGTTGAAATCCGTGTGCACAACAATGTTGGCAACGTTGCGGTGAACAAAGATTTCCCCGGGCAACAAGCCTACTATCTGGTTAGCCGGCACGCGACTATCGGAACAGCCTATCCACAGGTACTCAGGGCTTTGTTGCGCCGCCAGCTTTTGGAAGAATCCCGGATCACTGGTATGGACGCTTTGCGACCACTCACGGTTTTTCTCGAACAAGTCATCGAGTTTACTCACGGCGTTTCCTTAAAGAATTAGCGTACTGAGGCGCGACTGCACTACCCGGTTACCGCCCTTGGACTTGGCAATATCGAGCGCTTTGCCGGACACGGACTCCATTTGCTTGGCCAACTGCGGCATGTCTACAGCGGGGTAGCTCTGTGGCTCCCAGGTCACCAGGCCAATACTGACACAAACCTGTAAAACGGCGCCGCGCCCATCATCGATAGCGAAGTCTTCGATATCCTTGCGCATGCGCTCGGCAATATCCTGCCCGAGCATTTCGCCACTGCCGGGAATAAGCACGGCAAACCTTGGTCGAGACAAGTGTGCCATCATGTCCGTCGCTCGCAGATCAGAGGAGATACGCTCCGCCACCTTCTTTACCACAAACTCACCACGGCGCTTGCCGTAGTGATCGTAGAGATCATCGTACTCGTCAATTTCCATTACCAACACGGTGACTGGCTGATCGGCGCGCCGCGCCCGGGAAATCTCCCGTGCGATGTCCCGCTCAAAACCGCGCAGGTTACTGATCTGGGTCAAAGGATCGAGCATCGTCAACTGGGATATCTGCTGACGACTAACCGCTATTTTAAAGCAGGATGAGATAACACTCGCCAAATGCGCCACTAGATCTTCTTCAGCCTCACCCAGCACCATAGAGTCGTCCTCTAACCCCATGTGCAAGCTGCCAATCATGCGGCCGGCATCTGTCAGCGGCAATAGCATGGCGTACTCAATACCATGTTCGGATTTAAGCACTTCGAACATACGTGAATCGGTGGCATCGATAAGGACAATATCCGGCTCCAGGTCGTACAACTCCTGCATCGGGTAGGCATCGCGGTGTAACTGCAAATGATGCCCATAACGCTGCCCACCGACAATCAGGCTGGCCAGCACATCCTCAGGATCATACAGCCACAGTTCGGCTACCCGAAAGGAAAAATGCCGGGGCATACTTACCAGTAGAATCTCCAGCAAAGCCTGCAGATCGGGGGCATCCAGCAGCATGTGCTCCAGCTGTTGTGCCTGCAGATAAAGATAACGGTTTAAGACGACAGTTTCAGACAGTCTGCGCTCCCGCAACTCCGCGCGAGACACCACCGGTGGTGCACCCTGGATATCTTCGTCCTGCGACCCACCCTGGCCGTAATCATCTGTCATTCAATGCACTCACTTCGCGCCGGGCTGCGCTCGGCTCCCGATCTGTTTTTATTGCAGGTTCAGTGTAAGCTCCCTCTACTTGCGATGCAATCGCGCGGGACATTCGCGAACTATATAAATCAAGCGCAGTTATACATCTATAATTCTTTTTGCGGATAACTAAATCATGAAATTAACAGCTGAATTAAGCCTGTACCCACTGCAAAGCGACTACATTCCAGCCATCCAGGCGTTTATCGATGCCGCGCGTGAACACGATAATATCAAAATCGTGAGCAACGCCATGAGCACGCAAATTTGTGGCGACTATGAGCGTGTATTCAGCCTCGTCCAGCAGGAGTTAAAGGCCAGTTACAAGAAGTTCGGCATGCAGGTTTTAGTCTGCAAGTTTATTCCCGCCGAGCTGGATATCCAGTAGTCAGGCAATGCACATGACCCCCGCACTGCCACGTAACATTCAACTCAAACTGGAGCAGACCATTGCCCAGTGGCATCAATGGCACTGCGAACCGCCGCTACAGGCCGCCCCGGCAGTGGTGGCAGTGCTGGCCCCGGGAGCCAGCAATTTCAGCATTCTGGTGGCGTCGGAGCAGCATTTCGTCGTGCGTATTGACGGCATAAACCCCGCCACCAATGGCCTCAACCGGCAAACCGAATGGCGCACCTTACAGACAGCCCACAAAGCCGGAATCGCGCCCAAGCCGCGTTATTTCAACCCGGAGCTGGGTAGCATGGTCTGCGACTACCTCACCCCCGATCAAGATCAGGAGCTTTGCATGACGACGGTCGGTACGCTGCTGCGAGAGATCCACAACCTCCCGGCCCGGCATAATCGTCTGGACCTGGCAGAACGTATCCTGCGCTACGAAAAACATCTGGAGCACAAGCACCAGACCTTAGCTGCGCCCTTGCAACAGTGCCGCGAGCAGATTTTTGACCTGCTCGACCCGGTAAACCAGCGTCCACACACTGCTGTTTTGTGTCACAACGATTTGTTGCGTGGCAACCGGATAGTTAGCGCGGGCAGGCTGTGGGCGATCGATTGGGAATATTGTGCGATGGGCAACCCCTGGTTTGACCTGGCAGTCGTGGTCACCGGCGATTCTTTAAACACCGCACAAACAGAGGCGCTGCTACTGGCCTACCTGGGTGCAGCGCCCAGTGATGCCCAACGAATGGAGTTGACCCGACACAGCTGCATTTACCGCTATATGGAGCTGCTGTGGTACCAGGCGCAGACCCACGCTGTACTGGAACCACCTCAACTCAATGACAAAATGACCGCACTGCAACGCGCTCTGCAACAATACCTGACGTAATGGCCAGGCTCAGTCCCTGAAATTGGTGAACTGCAGCGGTGCACCGAAATCCTCGCCACGTAAAAACGCCATCACTTGCTGCAGGTCGTCACGCTTTTTACCGGTCACACGCACTTGCTCACCCTGTATCTGCGCCTGCACTTTCATTTTCGCATCTTTAATTTTTTTGACGATAGACCTGCTCTGGGTGCTGTCCAAACCGTGGCGCAATACCACCGTGGCCTTTACCTGCTTACCGGTTGTTACCGGCTCGCCACATTCCATGGCCCCGGGGTCGATGTCGCACTTGATAAGAGCATTGCGCAGCATATCTTCCATCTGCGCCACCTGGAAATCCGCCTCTGCGGTGAGCACCACCGTGTGTTCCTCGCGGTTAAATGACGCGTCGATACCTTTGAAATCAAAGCGATTAGTCACAATCCTGCCCGCCTGGTCAACCGCATTGGTCAACTGGTGCAGATCCACTTCCGAAACAACATCAAATGATGGCATAGTGCATTACCTCAACCTATAACTTCAAAACAGTAGATGTATAATAATGTCCTGCAGCCAGTTTACAATCCCACCACACGCGTTTAGCCATTGAACGAGATTCGCTGGCATGTAATGGGCGCCGGCGCGATCGGCTGTCTGTTTGCCTCGGCCCTGCATCATGCAGGTGGCGCTGTCACCCTGCTGTTGCGCGACCAGAGCGTGAAAATCATCGACCCCGAAGTGCCCGCGCAGGTCGCGACCAGCACCGTCGTGGTCCAGCGCCAGGGCATTAACCGCGAAATGGTTTTACCGGTGTCCGTGCCTGGCGACAGCGGCGCTATCAACCACCTGCTGGTCACTACCAAAGCCTATGATGCGCGCGCGGCCGTGGCATCTGTTGCCCATCGCTGCAGCGCAGACACCCAGGTGTTGTTGCTGATGAATGGCATGGGGGTGGCCGACGAATTACACCGCGATTTCCCGCACCTGGACCTCTACTACGGCACCACCACTGAAGGCGCTTATCGGCTGGCACCGAGGCACATATGCCACGCTGGACAGGGCGTAACACGAATCGGCAAGCCCCGACTAACAGCGCCAGCACCGTGGTTCGGCCAATGGTCCCGCGCGATCGACGGATGCTTCTGGGACGCTAATATCGACGAGGCACTGTGGCTAAAAGTGGCCATAAACTGCGCCATCAACCCCCTTACCGCACTACAAGGTTGTTGTAATGGCGCACTGGCGACTCGCCCCGCATTGGCGCAGCAGGTTCAGCAGTTGTGCCAGGAGATAGTATTGATAAGCAGCGCCGCGGGATATCACCACACCGCAAAGCAACTGGAAAAATCAGTTGCAGGTGTCATAGCGGATACCGCTAACAATCGTTCATCCATGCTGCAGGACATCCAGGCCGGGCGACCCACAGAGATTGAATACATCACTGGCTATTTACTGACCATAGCCGAGCGCCATAACATAGCAGCACCGCACAACCGGTTACTACTACAGAGAATCCGCAACCTTGATTAGCGAACCCCTGCTGGACGAATCATTGCATATGGCCATTATTCTGCCGCCGGCGATATTATCGGCGACAGCGGTGGTGGCGCTGGTATTATGCGATTTTCGCCAGATCAGGGTCGGACGCTACCTGTTCAAACCGCTGGCCGCCGCGGCCTTTGTATGGCTCGCTATCGCATTGGACGCCACCACTAGCAGTTACGGCAGATGGATGCTGGCTGGGTTGCTAAGCTGCGCACTGGGGGACCTGCTGTTAATGCCTGACAGCGAGCGCAGTTTTCTCGCCGGACTGGTCGCCTTTCTGTGCGGACATTTGTTATATGCCGTGGCCTTTTTGCAAATGCCGGTTCACTTTCCGGGCATGGCTGCAGTTGCTGTCCCGGCCCTGGTGTTATTGATCGCTGCCACGCGCTGGTTGCGACCACATCTGGATCGGGGAATGCAAGTCCCCGTACTGCTATACACCGTGGTTATCACCGCAATGCTGTTATGTGCCGGCCTCACCGCGGGTCAGCCCGCTGCACCTTTTATTATCGCCGGGGCCTGGGGCTTTGCCGTTTCTGACCTGGCGGTAGCGCGCCGGCAGTTTGTAAACTCCAGCCCCATTAATGGCTTGTGGGGAACACCGCTGTACTTTTATTCCCAGATGCTGCTGGCCTGTTCCATCGCAATGGCCTGAACTACTGGTAAAGCGCAGCGACAGTGCCGCGCACGATGTCTCGCCATTGCGCCGTGGACATATCAGGAAACAACACACCCTGCTGGTAATACAGCTGCCCTGCATGTTTACGGGTCACAACCAACACGCATAGGTCTTCAATGCAGCGCAGTGCGATCTGCAATCGTTCCCGGGGCTTCACGGGAGTCGTTTCCCCGGCGCTACTGGCATACAGGGTTTGACTGCGGGTGGCACCTACCGGACCGGTAACATGGATAACACCAAACTCCTGCTGCAGCGCCAGCTTCACTTCCTCAACCAACCAGCTTGCGGAGATTTCTGCGGGCAGGTTAGTGTCGGTTGCGAATCGCAGTACCGGTTGCTCGATATGAACCTGCATCTGTAAGTCGGCCATGGCAATCACCAGCGGCACGCATAGAGCAGCGACCAGAGCCAGCGTTGTAACCGTTCTGGCAGGCCATCCCAGATACGACAGTCGCATCGCGAAAGTTGTTCGCGTATCGCCTGGAGCGCCCAGCCTGGAACGACCCTCTCGACCCAAATCAGCCGGCACCTGCAGCGGAATATCGTCCGCCGATTCATGCCGAAAACAGGGCCTGGCCTCCTGCAACAGGCTGTTGCCGGCCGCCAGGGGGATTTTCCGGGACACCTGGCGTAACACCTGGCGAACACGATGCGTATTGGCGGGTCGCTCTGCCGGATTCTTCTGCAGTAAATTTTCTACCAATTCGCGCAATGGATCAGGCAACAACACATCGCCAGAGATGATTTCCTCCAGGGGCCTGGGCGCATGATCCAACAGCAGATCGGGATCGAGTTGACCATCGCGAATAAAAGGCTGCTCACCACCCAACATTCTGTACAGCAAAACACCCAAGGCAAACAGGTCGGAACGCAGGTCCAGCGGCTTACCCAGGTACTGCTCCGGAGACAGCGCAGAGAAACTACCTGCTGCTGCGGTCTGCCCGATATTTCCGCTCATTCTCTGGGAGATACCGAAGTCAGTCAGCTTTACTCGCCCTGAATCCGAGATAAGGACATTGCCAGCTTTGAGATCGCCATGAACGATATGCTGTTGACGCGCCACAGCCAGGGCACCGGCTATGTCAGCACCAATTGCCAGCACCGTCGCCAGCGAGGGACGCACAGATTGTAAAAACTCTTCCAGGTCACAACCCGGCACATACTCCATTATCAGCGCCAGGTGCTCGCTGGATTCAATCACATCATGAATCTGTACCACCTTGGGGCTTTGAATACTGGCCACCAGTCGCGCCTCCTGCAGCAGTCGCTTACGCGCGGCACGCTGCGCAGGTAAAACGTAGATCTTTATGGCCACGCGGCGATGCAGACGCTCGTCGTAGCCCAGGTAAACGCTGCCCTGTCCGCCCCGATTGATTAATCGCAGTATTTTATAAGGGCCGACACGCTGGTCCGAAGACATTCCCTGGGTCTCGCGCCTACGCCAGGTAGCGTAGTCGAATACGCAAACTGGCCTGGGATACACGCAATTGCAATGCAGTCGCGCACGGATCGCCATGGTTGTCAGCTAACACCCGCTGCAGTTCACTGGCCGGCACTTCCTTAACCAGACGATGACGGGAAGAATCTTCTATGCGCCGGTACACCGCGGTGCGCGACACCCCCAGCTGCCGTGCCACCCTGGCCGCCTCGAAACGATTATGTTGCAGGGCGAGGTCAAATTCATCCTCACCGATATCCTGCATCCTGCGTGGTACGTCAATCTCCGTTGCTTTGTAGTGCGCGCTAGTCACCGCTGGCGGACCGACTGGTGAGGACTGCAGAGCGGCTTCAATATTGTCAACCAGTGTTAATTCATGCTCACTGGCCAGTACCACCTGCCGCGCAAAATTGGCTAACTCCCGCACATTGCCGGGCCAGCGGTAGCACAAAAACCGATAAAACAGCCCGGACCATGCGGCGATGTTCGGTGCAGTGCTGCACTCGCTGGGTAGAATATCAGCTCGCTGTGACTCGTCAGCGCTGGTAGTGAGGAAATACAACAGCAACTCGCCTATATCCTCAGGGTGCTCACGCAATGGCTGTAAATGAATTTCGCAAGCCCCAAGACGATGGCGCAATGCTGCCTTAAAGCTGCCCCCTTGCTCATCCAGCGGAGCATCAGTGGCAGAAATTACCCGCAGATCTACGCGCCGAATAGGGCCGCCCACCGCCTGCACCTCGCGCTGCTGTAATGCGCGCAATAACTGCGGCTGCACCTCCTGCGCGGTGTCGCCAATCTCGTCCAGAAACAGACTGCCGCCCTGGGCTTGAACAAAATAGCCAATACCCGCCCTATCGGCGCCGGTAAACGCCCCCTTGGCACTGCCAAACAGTGCCGCGGGTGCCAGTTCTGCGGGAATAGCCGCCATGTTGACACTGACCAGGGGGGCCGACGCTCGACAACTGCCACTGTGAATTGTTGCTGCAACCAATTCCTTGCCAGTACCGGTTTCTCCGCGGATAAGCACATCCAGATCGCTCCCGGCGGCCACAGAGATTTGCTGGCGCAGCCCATGCATGTAGGCGCTGCTACCTCGCAACAGTTCGTCGCTGAGCGATTCCCGCGCACTGCCTTGATCGCGCTGCTGGCCCAGGCGCAATAGCAGAACCACGACATGCCCAAGCATCAGCGGCACGCCTTGCTGCAGTTGTTCCACATTCAGTTCCACGCCGGTAGCAAGCTCGCCGCCGGCAATACGACAACGGCTGGAAGTGGCAGGCCTGCGTACAATGAGTTTTTTACCCAAGAACTGAAACTCCAGCGCGACGCGGCTGACGTGCTGATCGTCCAGCGCACCAGCTGCCTGATCATCGCCGCTGTCACTACTGCCAAAAGCAGGGCTGCGCCGCCCCAGAGTCCAACGCTTATCACCGCTCAGCCACGGAACAACCGCGGACTGCCCTATACGCGATATTCGGGGGTGAAAAATAATAGTGAGCACTAATTCGGGTCTTCGGCATTTACCGGCCACGGCAGCGACTACCGACGGTAGCGTGAGATCGGCATCAGTACTTTCAGGCATGGATGTCGCTCGTTCCCACGCAATTCTCCCGACATTACCGCTGTATTATCAAGCTTAGCAGTTAATGGAAAAAGCGCAGGTTGCGATCAAATTTGATGGAAATGCGGGGATTGAAGCGCTGCTCGACCAAACCAGCGGCGCGATAACAGGCGGCGGAAGCCTCCTCCGCCAACCAGTGCAGGGCTCAGAGCAGCACTACAGCGATGGCAATAACGCCAACCCAGGCCACGGCGCTGCGCGACAGCAAACTGCCGATTTCCTGATTTTCTTCAGCCGCCGCCCTGCCAAACGCCAATTCATCCAGCGAATCCTCAGACACACTACCCAAAGCGGCAGTACCTACTGTATACAGCAGTTCGCTGGCATCGACAGAAGTATCCAGCAGACCACCGAGCAATTCGTCGCGACTACCGACAAAATTTCCTGTTAATGCAAATGCCGCGGCCACCAGCCGCGCCGGCACCCAGTCGATAACAAAAATACAGCGCTTGGCAAATTCTGTCTCAAAGTCATGCTGGCACATCTGTAATAAACGATACGCCAGTGCACCGGCGGGACCCAGCAACAGAAAATAAAACAGCACAGCAAACCAGCGCTGGTATCCCTCATACAGGAATCCACGCTGCACCATGGCGTGCACCTCCTGCGGTGAAACGGGATCATCGCGCACCGTTATCCAACCTAATTCTGACAATGTGCCCAGATAGGCGCCTTCGAAATCACCGCTGCGGCACTGCTGGCGATAGTGCTCAAGCAAGTTATGAAAATCACGACGGCCGAAGGAGTACAACAACAGTGCCGCCGCCATGGCAATCCACAATAAGCCGAACAAAGCCGGTTGCACAATATTGAGAATAATCTGTACCAGGACTGCCGGAAGCAGGATGACCAGTGCCAGTTTTACCGGCGGCCCTACCCCCCAACTGCCAACCCGTTGTTGCCAGCCACGAAACCACTTATCGTGCTGTACGCGACTACCCGAGCCCCATATCTGCACCAATACCAGTGCGACAATTATTGCCAGAAAGCTCATTTATCATCTCCTGTGAATTCCAGGGCACTGCGATAGCGCAGCCAATCAAACGCCGGGCCGGGATCAGTTTTTCGACCGGGCGCAATATCACTGTGACCCACAATTCTGTCCATACCCAGCGCCGGGTAGTTATCCAGCAATACCACCGTCAGCGCCGATAATTCGGCGTATTGCTCATCAGTGTAGGGCTCATCGTCCGTACCTTCCAACTCAATACCGATACTGTAGTCATTACAATTGTCACGACCTGCAAAACACGACTGTCCCGCGTGCCAGGCCCGATCGCACAGACTAACAAACTGCACCACGACGCCACTGCGCTCAATCAGCAGATGCGCCGACACTTCCACGCCGCGTATCTCGTCGAAGAACGGGTGCTCCTCCCAGTCCAGATCATTGGTGAAAAAGCGCTCTATGCAATCGCCACCGTAACACCCGGGCGGTAAAGAGATATTGTGGATAACCAGCAAATCAGGCTCACAGGCCGGTGGTCGCGGGCCAAAATTAGGCGAGCGCACCTGCTTCGCCTGCGTAAGCCAGCCCTGCTGCAATGTGTATGTCATACCCGAGGACTTCCTTCCATGCCCACATAATAGACGACCGCAACAGCAAAAGCGCCCTCTATGGGATTAACAGCAAGCACCGGTTGCTGCTACAATCGCCGACCGCTTTTACCTGCGCATACACCTTATGACACAAGCCATTTTGGAAATAATCCAGCCCAATGCTGCACAGATACTGAGCAATGTGCGCGCCGCTCTGGCCGAAGATATCGGTAGCGGCGATATCACCGCAGCGCTGATTGCCCGCGACAGCCAGGCCACGGCCAGAATCATCACCCGTGACGATGGCATACTTTGTGGTCGCTCGTGGGTAGATGCTGTATTCGCCGAGCTGGACCCGCATGTGAGCATCCAGTGGCAGGCCGCTGACGGAGACGCCATCAACGCAGGTGACAGCCTGTTCACCCTGCAAGGGCCGGCGCGTAGCCTGTTAACTGGAGAGCGCTGTGCGCTTAATTTTTTGCAGCTGCTGTCCGGAACCGCCACCACCTGCAAACGCTATGCTGACCTGGTAGCGGGCACCAGCGTGAAGCTGTTGGACACCCGCAAAACCATCCCGGGCCTGCGCATTGCACAGAAATACGCGGTGACCTGTGGCGGCTGCCACAATCACCGCATCGGATTGTTTGACGCTTTTTTGATCAAGGAAAATCATATTACCGCCTGCGGCGGTATCGGTGCGGCTATCAGTGCGGCCAGGCACCATGCCCCGGACAAACCGGTAGAAGTAGAGGTGGAGAGCATGCAGGAACTGGAACAGGCATTGGCCGGTGCCTGTGATCGGGTCATGCTGGATAATTTCTCGCTGCAACAAATGTTGGCGGCGGTAGACCTCGCTGGCGGACGCGTTGAACTGGAAGCATCGGGCAATGTAACCGAAGCCACCCTGCGCCCTATTGCAGAGACAGGGGTAGACTATATTTCTATCGGCGCTTTGACCAAGGATTGCAAAGCACTGGATCTGTCCATGCGGCTGCTATAGACCAGCGGGCACTATAAAAGCGCCTCTTTGCTGACGATAACCCCGTTATTGTCAGCGTAGATGTAATCTCCCACAGCAATATCCACACCGCCGATATGTAGCGCTATATCGCGCTGGCCCACACCCAATTTCTCGGTTTTAAGCGGACAGGTTCCCAGCGCCTGCACGCCCAACTTGGTTCGGCCAATTTCATCCACATCGCGAATGACTCCGTTGATAACCAGCCCAGCCCAGCCATTGGCAGCGGCTTTTTCCGCCAGCATATCGCCCAATAACGCACGGCGCAGGGAAGCGCCACCATCCACGACAATGACCCGACCCGCACCCGGCTCATCGACACACTGCTTCACCAGTGAATTGTCTTCAAAGCACTTGATGGTGACCACTGGTCCGCCGAATTGCTTAATTGCACCGTAGTTCTGAAACGGCAATTCAAGGGCACGCACTTGCGGTGCGGCATCGGACAGGTCAGGGGTAGAAATGATGCTCATGATAACCTCCTAAATCCAATCCAGCGGGTAGGACTGCAACGACCCAGCGGCATTTGCTACAGCACCGGCGTGAGCAGCAGACCGCGGCAGAATTTGCTCACTGTAAAATACAGTAGTGGCGATCTTCTGTTGGTAAAATGGGTTGTCGCTACCTGCGCGCACACGCGCAAGGGACAGTAGCGCCGAACGTGCCAGCTGCCACCCACCAAACAGGTAGCCGGTCTGCATCATGTAATCAAAAGAGCCGCCCAGGGCCACAGCTACATCCTCGTCCAAAGCCTGCAACAGATGCTGCGTTGAGGCTTCCATATCCGCCAGTGCTGCTGCCAGCGCCTTGCTGATCACGTTAATGCGCGGGTCGCCTGCCTGATCCAATTCAGCGAGCGTAGCACGAACTTCCTGCAACACTGCAGCCATTGCCGCACCGCCGTCACGCGCCAATTTACGGGTCACCAGATCAGCCGCCTGAATACCGTTAGTACCCTCGTAAATAGAGGTGATACGCACATCGCGGAAATACTGTGCGGCACCAGTTTCTTCGACATAGCCCATACCACCGTGCACCTGCAACCCCACAGAGGTCAGCTCCTGACCAACCTCGGTCAGCCAGCCCTTGATGACAGGAATCATCAGGTCAATGCGGGACTGCTGCCTCGCGCGCGAGGCCTGTGGGCCAAGGTGGGCCAACTCCATCGTCACCGCCTCGGTATAGGCCAGGGCGCGCATTGCCTCGGTCAGGGACTTCATGGTCAGCAACATGCGCTTTACGTCCGGATGCTCGATAATCGCCACACCGCCCTGCACCCTGTCGCGGGCATAGGCCGCTGCTTTCTGGAAGGATCCTTCCGCCGCACCCAGTGCCTGGATGCCTACCTTTAGCCTGGCCTCGTTCATCATGGTAAACATACACGCCAGACCATGGTTCTCCTCCCCCAACAGATAACCGATAGCTCCCTCATTATCACCAAAGGCCATCACACAGGTGGGGCTGCCATGGATGCCTAATTTGTGCTCACACGAGACCGGGTAGACGTCATTATGCTCCCCAAGACTACCGTCGGGATTTACCAGGAATTTGGGGACGATAAACAAGGAAATTCCACGGCTACCCGCAGGCGCGTCCGGCAGCTTGGCCAGCACCAGGTGAATGATATTATCCGTGGTCTCATGGTCACCCCAGGTAATAAAGATCTTTTGCCCACGAATACGGTAGTGATCCCCTTCAGGCACCGCTTTGGACTTCATAACGCCCAGGTCAGACCCGGCGCCGGATTCAGTCAGATTCATGGTACCCAGCCATTCACCGGTATTCATTTTCTCCAAATACGCCTGTTTCTGCTGATCACTGCCATGGGCAGCGATGGCCAGCGCGGCGCTGCTACTGAGCAAAGGTGCCAGGGCTAAGGCGATATTCGCGCTATTCCACATCTCGTGGCAGGCGGTGCCATACAACTCGGGCAAACCCTGCCCACCGTGCTCTATCTGGGCACTGATACCCACCCAACCGCCAGCGGCCATTTGTTGCAGGGCATCGTCATAACCCGGGGACACGGTGACCTTACCATCGGCGCAAGTCGCCGGGTGATCATCTCCCACGCGGCGCAACGGGGCCAGCACATCACCTGCCAGTTTGGCTGCTTCATCCAGCAATGCCGTGGTCAGCTCCGACCCGATGCCATGCTCCTCGAAGCACGGCAGCGAACCCAGGCTCTGCTGCGCATCCAGCAATTCATCGATGAGAAAACTCATGTCTTGTAGTGGCGCTCGGTAGGTACCCATAATAATTCGCTATTCTCCTGCTAAATAAGCGCGCAATTATACTGCAATTACCACACAGTGGACTTGTCATTGTCGGTCAATGGGTTGGCATTTAGGGGTGACGATAAAGGGCTGCGCTAAACCATTGGCAATTTCGATAATCTGAGTATAATTCCCCCTGCAAATAGCCACGATTTTATTCATTCACTGAGTGAATACGGAGCGGAGTGTGAACGTGAATCGAATCGACCTGAATCTACTGGTCTACCTGGATGCCCTGCTGCGCGAACGCAATGTGACCCAGGCCGCCAATCAACTCAATCTGTCCCAGCCCGCCATGAGCAACGGCCTGCGCCGTTTGCGGGAACTGTTTGACGATCCACTGCTGGTGCGCACCAGTGAAGGAATGACCCCTACCGAACGCGCCCTGGAGCTGGAACCGGTCGTGCGAGAAGTGCTGAGCAAGATAGATCACGCAGTGCAGCCTCGCTCAGCTTTCGAGCCACAGGACGCGCACCGCGTATTTCGTATTATGGCCAGCGATTACGCAGAGGCCACTCTGCTGCCCGCCGTGCTGGGCAAACTGCGCACCCTGGCGCCGGGCCTGACCCTGGACATCATGACTCCCTCGGATGTGAGCTTTTTAGATGTGGAGCGCGGCAAGGTGGATATGGTGATCAACCGCTTCGATTCCATGCCGCAGTCGTTTCATCAAATCCACTTGTGGAGCGATACCTTCACCTGCGTGCTCAGTCCCGAGAATCCCGTGCTGGAAGACTTTACCCTGGAGAACTACCTCAAAGCCAACCATGTCTGGGTCAGCAAGACCGGGATGGGCGTTGGCGTGGGTGTAAATCCCGATGATGTGCAGCGCCTGGGTTGGGTGGATCTGGCTTTGAATAAACTGGGCAAGAAGCGGCAGATTCGTGTGTTTACACGGCATTACCAGGCTTCCATGACCCTGGCCGAACAGAATGACCTGATTGTGACACTCCCCACCAGAGCGGCTGAACTCAAGCGCAACAACCCGCGGGTGGTTTTGCGGGATCCGCCACTGGATATTCCACCGCTGGAGTTGAAAATGGCCTGGAGCCCACTGCTGCAACATAACCCGGCCAATAAATGGCTGCGCAAATTGATTGCCGACACCGCCCGTGAGCTGGATGGCCAGGAACCAA